>JBBDNX010000366.1:0-4330 GCA_040877345.1 Pirellulales bacterium | reverse complement strand
CCCCGCGACCGGAGCCCGCCTGCTGGCCGACCCCGGCCGGGGATTCGCCCCCATGGTCGCCACCGTGCCCGGCGAAACGGCCAGCGAAACGTCTGGCCCCGGGGTGCGGCGGGAGATAGAATTCCTCGCCCAGCGCAGTCAGCTCTTGCGGGCCGAGCCGTGGCAAGATCCAGCACGGAAGGTGATCAGCGACTTTTGGCTCGATCAATCGTTGGCTTGGGCCGCCGCCAGTCTGGATCCGGCCGCCACGGCAAGCATCCACGAGGCATGGCGCGAAGCCGGCAGGGCGATCGTGCGGCCGAAGCTGCTGGCGGTGTTGTCGGCGCCCGACGAGTGGCTTGGGGAACGAGAACTTGAACGCGAACGCTCTGGCGGCCAGCCGCCTTGGAACGTCGAATCGCGGGCGCGATTGCAAAGGGCGATTCGCGACCAGGCTCGGCTGCCAGGCCAGGGACCCGTACTGTGGCTGGCGGCAGATGATTGGGACCGCTCGCTGGCCGAAGTGCTGGCCGCCGTCGAGGCCATGGCTTGACTGAAGCTGGCGCATGCAATCGTCCAAAGAAGGCACATCCGGAACAAAGCGACCCATGCAGGTTGTCGAGTCGGCGCGCGAGTTGCGCCGGGCCGTCGCCGCCGCGCGCGGCGGCGGGCAGTTGATCGGCCTGGTGCCCACGATGGGAGCGCTGCACGCCGGCCACCTGAGCCTGGTCGAGGCCGCCCGCCGCGAATGTGGCTTCACGATCGTCAGCATTTTTGTCAACCCGGCGCAGTTCGGCCCGGGTGAGGATTACCAGCGGTATCCCCGCACGCTGGAAGCCGACTTGTCGGCCTTGACCACATTGGGACCGGACCTGGTTTTTGTGCCCGACGTGGAGGACATGTATCCGGCCGGCCACGCGACTTTTGTCGAAATGCAGGGGCCGGCCGAACCGCTCGAAGGGCGGCATCGGCCCGGGCACTTCCGCGGCGTGGCCACGGTCGTGCTCAAGCTGTTCAACCTGGCGACGCCCGATCGGGCTTATTTCGGACAGAAGGACTATCAGCAGGCGCTGGTCGTTCGCAGGCTGGTCGGCGATCTGGACCTGCCGATCGAGATCCGCGTCTGCCCGATCGTGCGCGAGCCGGACGGCCTGGCACTCAGCTCGCGGAACGCCTACCTCGATGCCGGCCAGCGGCGGCAAGCGCTCGTGCTCGGCCGCAGCCTGCGGTTGGCCGCCGAGCTGGTGGCCGCGGGCGAGCGGCGAGCCGAGAACATCCTGGAGCGGATGCGGGCGATGTTCGCGGCCGAGCCGCAGGTGCGCGTCGACTACCTGGCACTCGTCGATCCCCAGACGCTGGCCGACGTCGAGCGGGTCGATGCGCCGACGCTGGCGGCCGTGGCTGCCCGCGTCGGTTCGACCCGGCTGATCGACAACCAGTTGCTGTACCCGGAAAACTCAACCGAAACGGACTGAGAGGCCGCCTCGTGTGGCAGACGTTATTCCACATTCGGCCCGAGTGGCTTACCTGGATGCTCATCGCGTGGGCCGCGGGGAGCCTGCTGGTGCTGGGCCGCCTGGCGTGGAAGCAGGGCTTCAATGCCGACACGCTGGGGTACATTCCCGTCCTGGCGGTGCTGGGGGTGATGATCGGGGTGGTGCTGCCGGCCTTGAGCGAGGAGCAGGGGCTGCCGATCCGCGGCTACGGCGTGATGCTGCTGGTGGCGTTCGTTTCCGGCGTGTCGCTGGCCGTCTGGCGGGCACGGCGGATGGGCCTCGATACGGAAATCATCTTTTCGCTGGCTTTCTGGGTGTTCATCGCCGGCATCGTGGGCGCACGGCTGTTCTACGTGATCGAGTATTGGGAAAAGTTCAAGCAGGACACGGTCTGGAAAACACTGGTCGAAGTAGTCAAGGTCACCGAGGGAGGACTGGTCGTTTACGGCTCGGCGATCGGCGTCGGCGTGGCGCTGTTGTTGTTCGTGCGCAGGCACAAGCTGCCGGGGCTGGCGCTGGCCGATCTGATTGCTCCCAGCACGATGCTCGGTTTGGCGCTGGGGCGGCTGGGATGCTTCCTGAACGGCTGCTGCTTCGGCGACGTCTGCCACCTGCCTTGGGCCGTGCAGTTTCCCTGGCAAAGCCCGCCTCACGTCCGGCAGATCGAACGGGGACAGATCTATCTGCACGGACTGCAATTGCCGGGCACTGCGGGACAGGCCGCCGTCGTGGAAAAGGTCGAGCCAGGCTCGCCGGCCGAGCGCGCGGGGGTGAAGGCCGGCGAGCGAATTGTGCGCGTCGCGGGCGGCGGCGTCGACGAGCGGGTGACGAACGTCGAGGAGGCGCAGGCGGCCCTGCTCTCGATCCATGTCCCGGGCGACCCGATCACGATCTTCACGGGCAACGACCAGGCATCCAAGACGTGGATGGTCGAGCGGCCGTTGGGCCGCAGCCTGCCGGTCCATCCGGCCCAACTGTACAGTGCGATCGACGCCGGCCTTTTGTGCCTGTTTTTGCTGGCCTACTATCCTTACCGGAGGCGTGATGGCGAGGTGTTCGCCCTGCTGATCACGATCCACCCCGTGTCGCGGTTCCTGCTGGAGGTGATCCGGACGGACGAAACGGCCGTGTTCGGCACCGGCCTGAGCATTTCGCAGAACGTAAGCTTGTTGATGCTGGCAGCGGCCGCGGGGCTGTGGGTCTGGTTGCTGCGGCGGCCGCGGGGTTCGGCCTGGCCGGTGCAGGTGACGGCGGCAGCGCGGGTTTGACAAGCCGCGGCCGCGGCGGGATGATGCGGTTTGGAAGCGACCCGCGGAAGAGGCGGTTTATAGGGGCTGCGCGGGCGGAACTTTCGGCTCGCGCCGGGCGTCCAAGGTTTTGCTGCCGTGGTGGAAGACAGCCATCCAATCGACGAATCGCGGCTCATCGACGAGACGCTGGCGGGCGATTCGGCCGCGTTCGGGCGGTTGGTGGGCAAATACCAGGACCGGCTCTACAACACGATGGCGCACCTGGTGGGCCTGGAAGACGCCCGCGACCTGGTGCAAGACGCGTTCGTGCAGGCATTCGTGAAGCTGGAGACGTTCCAGCGCACCAGTGCGTTTTACACCTGGCTGTACCGCATCGCGTTCAACCTGGCCATGAGCCGGAAACGCCGGCAAAGGCCGAGCGTTTCCATGGATGGGCTCCGCGAGCGGACCGGGCACGAGCCGGTCGATGGCTCGGCGGCGCCGCAGGACCGATTGGAACAACAGGAACTGGCCGGCCAGGTGCAGGCGGCCCTGGCCACGTTGAGCGAGGAGCACCGGGTCGTGCTGGTGCTGCGAGAGATGGATGGCTGCTGCTATGAAACGATCGCCGAGATCCTGGAGTTGCCGGTGGGCACCGTCCGCAGCCGGTTGCACCGGGGGCGGATGCAACTGCGCGAACATCTGAAACAAGTGCTGCAAGTCGACCATCCCTAAAGAAAGTATCCGCGTCTTGAGCCGCGGCCAACAGGTCATGAACCCGACTCCAAACGACGAACTGCTCAGCGCGTACTTGGACGACGAACTGTCGGCCGACGAGCGCGCCCGCGTCGAGCGGCTGCTGGCCGAGCAGCCCGAGAGCCGAGCGCTGTTGGAGGACCTCCGCGCCTTGCGGAGCGGCCTGGAAGCGCTGCCGCGCCATCGGCTGGAGAGCGATTTTTCCGGGCGCGTGCTGCGGCGTGCCGAGCGCGAGATGCTGGCGCCTGAATTGGAGACAGGCCCGGCGGACAGGCTGCGCGGGCTGCCTGGCACTCCGTCCGCCTCTGCCGATGTCGGTCCGCCGTCCGCGAGCGATGCGATGGCCGACGAGGAGGGTTCTGTCAGTCCGCCGGAGGCGGTCTGGCCGTGGCGGGCCGGACGCCGAACGTGGGCCTGGGCCGGGTTGGCCGCGGCGGCGGCGCTGCTGGTCATGCTGTTCACCCCGGACCGCGTGGCCGATCGCGAGGCGGAACACCTCGCCCGGGCTCCGGATGCAGCGGCCTTGCCCGCGGCGGGCGACCTGCGGGCCCGCCGTGACGGCGAGCACGAAGATGCGGCCGCGTTGAGGATGGATAAGGCCGCCGGTCCGCGAGAGCCCTTGAATGAAGTGGCGCCGCCCGCTGCTAAAGACGGAAGCGCTCGCGTACCGTCAGCGGATGACCAGCCGGATGATATCGGCAAGCAGGGACTAGCGGAGAACGAAAGCAAGTTGGACCGGTCCCAGCGCCCGATGCGATCGAAGGCGCCAAAGGCAGGCTCATCTGAGACGCCCGCCGGCCAACTCGATTCGGATCCCGCTGCGGCATCGCCGGCGGCGGCCGGCGGGGCGGGTATGGGCGGTGCAGCCCG
>JBBDNX010000365.1:0-4350 GCA_040877345.1 Pirellulales bacterium | reverse complement strand
CGCCCGGACCGCCTGGCTGTCGAGGTCCTCGTCGGCTTTGGCCCGATGATCTTGTCGGCGGCCTCCAGGATCACCTTGTTGGCTTTCTTGACGTACTCGATGAGCTCCTCCTGCGTGTTTGCATCGGGAGGCGTGGATTGCACCCGCTCGATGAACTCGGCCAGGCTTTCCGGCGAGGTGTCTTCGGGCAGGGCCAGCGGGTCGACTTCGTCGGCCGCTTCTTCGGCTTCCTCAGCCGCCTCGGCCGGATCGGGTTCGTCGGCCCCTTCTTCCACGGCCGCTTCGTCCTCGTCGTCAGCCGGTACGGGAGCAGGCAGAAATGCCCAGACCGCGACGGCGGCCATCAGCAATGCAACGAGCCAACTCGACGAGACTTTGAATGACATGGGGACGACCTTTCGGGAGATTCAGGCTTGTGTGCGCGAGTCGCCGCGACCGCTATCGATTGGTGGAACGGCAAACAGCAGACTACCGCACGGCGGCCAATCGTGCAACGATTGGAGCAAACCTGCAAGGCTGAAGCCGAAATAGGACGGTCAGGAGGGGGCACGGCCGAACGGACGAACGCCCCCAAGTTCCAAAGCTCATCTTCATCCCGGATAGATGGTGCGGCCGCCGTCGACCGGAAGACACACCCCGGTGATAAACTCGTTCTGGAGCAGGAATAACACGGCGTCGGCCACGTGCTGGGGGCTCCCTTCCCGTTTCAAGAGCGTCATTTCAATCACGCGCAGCCGCTCCTCGGCCGGCAGGCTTTCGGGCAGCATGGCGGGTCCGGGCAGCACCGCGTTGACCCGTACACGGGGGTTGCGGCTGGCCAGCTCGATGGCGAAGTTCCGCGTCAGCGTGGGGATGGCCCCCTTCGACGGAAAATACGCCGCGTAGTCCGGATAGGGTCTGGCGATCGCCCAGTCGCCCAGGTTGACGATTGCGCCCCCTTCGGGCTGGCCAGCCATGATCAGCCCCACCTGCTGGCAGCAGAGAAACGTGCCCAGCGTGTTGACCTCGAAGTGCAGCCGCACGTCGGCCGCCTCGACCTGCTCGAGCGGTTTCGACATCCAAATGCCGGCGCAGTTGACCAGCGCATCGATCCGGCCAAAGCGGGCATGGGCATCGCGAACCATGGCGGCCACGGCCTGCTCGTCGCGGAGATCGGCGAACAGCACGGCGGCTTCGACGCCTTGCGCCGACAGCTCGGCGGCCGTGGCTCGGGCCGCCTCGGCAGAGGTATACGCGTGCAGCACCAGGCGGTAGCCCTTGTCGGCCAGCGTGCGGGCCACGCAGTTGCCGATCCGCGGCGCGCCGGCCCCGGTTACCAGGGCGACTGGGCCGGACGAAGATGTGGCGCTCATGGGCCACCGCCCTGTTTGTGAAACGAGACGATCGTGTCCCAGGCTTCCTGCGGCGTTTCCGCATAGCTGAACAGCTCCAGGTGCTCGTCGGCGATCACGCCTTCGTCGGCCAGGAACTGAAAATCGATGACGCGGGTCCAATACTCGCGGCCGAACATGATGATCGGTATCTGCTGCATCCGCCGCGTCTGGCGCAATGTGATGGCGTCGAAGAACTCGTCGAGCGTTCCATAGCCGCCCGGAAAGACAATGAGCCCTTTGGCCCGCAGCAGGAAGTGCAGCTTGCGCATGGCAAAATAATGGAACTGAAAGCACAAGTCGGGCGTGATATAAGCATTCGGCGCTTGCTCGGCCGGCAGCATGATGTTCAGGCCGATCGACTTGCCCCCCACGTCGAACGCGCCCCGGTTGCCCGCCTCCATGATGCCCGGCCCTCCTCCGGTGACCACCACGTAGTCGGCCAGCGGATCGCGCTGGCAGACGGTCGTCACCAGCCGGCTGAACTCGCGGGCCGCGTCGTAATAATGGCTCTTGGCCAGCAGGCGGCGGGCCCGCTCTACTTGCCGCTGAAGCTGGGCGTCGTCCGGGGCGGCGGCCAGGGCCGACTCGGCCCACTGGAGCCGCTCGGTTGCCCGCTGGCGTTCGATGATCTGCGTGCCGCCGAACAGCACGATGGTCGAGCGCACGTTGTTTTCGAACAGCGCCATCTCCGGCTTCAACAGCTCGAGCTGCATCCGCACGGGCCGCAGCTCGGGCCGGGCCAAAAACTCGGTATCGACCTCGGCCAGGCGATAGCTGGGAGAGTCGAGGATGGCCCGGAGGTTGGCCTCGGCCGCGGCCGACAGGTCGCCCATGCGCTCGTTCACTGGGGCTGCTCCAATTCGAACGATTCGCCCAGCTTGGGAACGCAGACGTTCCAGCCGTGGCCGGTACGCAGTTGCTCGGCCAGCGCCAGGGCGCCTTCTTTTTCACCGTGCGTGAGAAAAACCTTTCGCGGCGGCGGCAGCGGCTCGAGCCATCGCAACAGCTCGCTTCGGCCGGCGTGCCCGCTCAAGCCCGACATCTCGGCCACCGCCGAACGGACCGGCACGTCCCTGCCGTGGACGCGCAGCCGCGCGGCGCCTTCCTGGAGCATCCGGCCCCGCGTTCCGGCCGCCATGAACCCGCCCACGACGATGGTATTACGCTCCTCCGGCAGCCGCCGCTTGAGATGGTGCAGGATCCGCCCTCCCGTCATCATCCCGGACGACGAGATGATCACCGCGGGTCCTTCCACGCCGTTGATCCGCTTCGATTCTTCCACCGTGCGGGCCAGGTGCACGTTCGGCGTGTCGAGCATGTGGCTGGCGGCGGCCGACAGGTCCAGCTCGCTCAAGTCGTGGTCCGCGGCATGGGTCAGGTACACCGCGGTGGCCCGGACCGACATGGGACTGTCGAGATAGATCGGCATGCGGCCGATGCGTCCCCGCTGGATCAGGACCTGCACCAGGTACATCAATTGCTGGGCCCGTCCCACGGCGAACGAGGCGAACAGCATCACGCCGCCACGATCAACCGCCGCGCGGATCACGCCGGCAAGCTGATCGAGCACGCTGCCGGGTGGATGGTCACGGTTACCGTAGGTGCTCTCGCAAACCAGGTAGTCGCAAGCGGGCGGCGGGGAGGGGTCGTGATACAAGGGCGCCGCATAGCGGCCCACGTCGCCGGAGAACAGCAGCCGTAGCGGCCGGGCACCCGCAGAGGGCTGGTCCGCGGTGGGGCGCACTTCGACTTCGATCATGGTCGAGCCGAGCAGGTGTCCCGCATCGTGGTAGCGGCACCAGATGGGTCCGGCCGGGTTGAACCACTCGTTGCGCGCTATCGGCCTGAGCAGCTTCAGGGCCCGCCGCACGTCCCGTTCGTCATACAGCGGCAGTGCCGGCTTATGCTTGGAAAAACCTTTCTGGTTGGCATACTCCGCGTCGTCCTCCTGGTTCTTGGCTGCATCCAGGAGGATGATCTCGGCCAGATCGGCCGTGGCGGCGGTCGCATAGGCGGCCCGCGCGAAGCCCAACCGCGAAAAGCGGGGCAGGAACCCGATATGGTCGATATGCGCGTGCGTCAGTACCACGCTGTCGACGCTGGAGGGCTCGAACGCCAGCGGCTGCCAATTTTTGAGCCGCAGCTCCTTGAGGCCCTGGAACAATCCGCAGTCGAACAGGACCCGTGCCCCGCCCGCTTCGAGCAGGTATTTCGAGCCGGTGACCGTTTCGGCCGCTCCATGGAAGGTGAGCTTGACCATGGCCGATTAGTTTAGCCGGTTTTGAAGGCGGAAGGCAGAAGGCAGAACGAGTGCCACTGCTTGGAGCGGACGCCGTGGCGTCCGCGAGAAGCAGTGTTGCGGGCCGCCGGTCCTTACCAGAAACTGGCGCAGTTGGCAGATTCAATTCTGTGGCGACAGGCCGCTTGACTTGGACCCGGTTGAACGGGTCTTGGCGACCTTCTTCCAGAGGTAGACGCCTCCACTCCCAGGGACCTCGGGCCCGCCGTGGATCGCGGTGGCAAAGTGCACATTGTCCGGCGAAAAGACCATCGAAGTGATCCCTTGCGTGTCTGGGTGCGGTAAGGTGCCGATCGGCTCGCCGGTGTCGGCATCCCAGAGTGAAACGACGGGCGGCCTTAGCCAGCGCGCCGTCGCCAATACCTGGCCGTCCGGCGACAACGCCATATAATAGGGCTCAATTGGAGGGTCGAACGGCGGCTGGCGCACCTGAACCCGGATGCGGAGTTCGCTGGCAACGTCGACCAAGTCGACAAACTCGCGGCAGTCGATAGCCAGGCGGCTGCCGTCCCGTGAAAGCGCCACGAACGGCTCGCGCGGGTAACCGGTGAGGGTCCGCCGCCGCGTCAACGTGGGAACGTCCCAGAATTGCACCTCGCCCCGCGGCCGGTCGCGACGCCGCGTCTGGCGGGCGAGGCCACCAACGACCATCGTCTGCCCATTAGGGCAGAAAGAGAT
>JBBDNX010000364.1:0-4352 GCA_040877345.1 Pirellulales bacterium | reverse complement strand
GCGGCCGCCGCACGTTGTTCCCGCGCCGCCTCGGCCGGCGCGGCTTGACCGCCCCGCTTTTCCGCGGCGCGGCGCAGAAATTCGCCGACCTCGTCGTTCAGTTCCTGCCGCCGGGGGTTGATAGGCGCCGGCCGCGGCCGCGGCCGCTCGGCCGGCTTGGGGGCTTTCTGACCCTTCCCCGCCGCGCTGAGCAACTGGTTGAGGATCCAAATCACGAAGAGAAAGATGGGGATCAGCGCGGGCCAATTGACGTCCGCCAAGGGTGGCGCCAAGCCGATCATGCCTGCGACCTCTGCACGATCCGCGTGCTGGTGCTGCTGCCGCCGGCGATGGCCGTCCGCATGTCGGTGTCGGCTTGGACGTTGCGCAGCTTGTAATAATCGAGGATACCCAGCGTGCCGTCGCGAAAGGCTTCGGCAATGGCCTTGGGCACCTCGGCCTCGGCTTCGATCACGCGGGCCCGGCTCTCCTCGATCTGGGCAATCATCTCCTGCTCGCGGGCCACCGCCATGGCCCGCTGGCTTTCGGCGGCGGCGCGGGCTCGGCGGGTGTCGGCCTCGGCCTGGTCGGCTTGCAGGCGGGCGCCGATGTTGTCGCCCACGTCGATATCCGCGATGTCGATCGACACGATCTCGAAGGCCGTCTGCGAGTCGAGCCGCCGGGCCAGCACGGCCTTGGAAATGCGATCGGGGTTTTCGAGCACCTGGGTGTGCGACTCGGACGAGCCGATGGCGCTGACGATTCCCTCGCCGACGCGGGCGATGATGGTTTCCTCGGTGGCGCCTCCGATCAACTGGGCCAGGTTGGCCCGGACCGTGACGCGGGCCTTGACTTTGAGCTGGATGCCGTTTTTCGCCACGGCGTCGAGCGACTGGCGTCCGGAGCTCCGGCCGGGGCAGTCGATCACCTTGGGATACACGCTGGTCTGCACGGCCTCCAGCACGTCGCGGCCCGCCAGGTCGATGGCCGTGGCCCGCTTGAACGAGAGGTCGATGATCTTGGCCTTGTTGGCGGCGATGATGGCCCGGATGACCAGCGGCACGTTGCCGCCGGCCAGGTAGTGCGCTTCCAGGGCCTTGCTGGTGATTCCCGTCTCCTCGCCCAGCCCCGCCTGCACCGCCATGATTTTGCTGCGGACGATGATCGTGGGGTTGACCTTGCGGAAAGTCATCCCCAAGAGATCGAAGATGCCGATCCCGGCTCCGGTCGTGACCGATTGGATCCAGAAGCGAAAGTAGCGGGCGAAGATGGCAAAGAACACCAGCGCCACCACCAGGATGGCGAACAGCCCCACCACCCAGAAAACGTTTCCCATGTCGTTCATTGATCGGGTCCTCCGCCACAAATCGTCCCCGGATTACCGAGGGTTGTCAAGCCGACGAACCCAGGGGGGGAACCAGCCAGCGCGGCGGCCGGCTGTCAGGCGAGCGGATCTTCAAACGGGTTCAAACCCAGCGTGTCGATCGGCTGCGACAAGGGATCCTTCGGGTCGCTGGGCAGCGTCTGCGGGTCGGTCGGCCGGACCACCACCCGCGTGCCGCGGACCTCGATCACCCGCACCCACTGGCCCGCCTCGATCACCATTCCTTCGCTCACCGCGTCGACATGGTGGCCCTGGATCGCCACCAAACCGCTGGGCAGCATCAGCGAGCGGGCCTGCCCCACCTGGCCCACCAGCGACTTCAGGTTCAGCCGCTCGTCGTCCGGCAGCACTTCGTCGGGGGTCGGAACCGGCAGCAGGATGCGGCGGCCCATGGGCGTGGCAGGCCACCAGTGCAGCGCCAATGCCAGGGCGGCCGGAAGCGCTACCACGGCGGCCCCCAAAAAGCCCAGTCCGTACCCGTACCCCTGACGGAAAGCGAGCACGATCGCCGCCAGCGCCGCCAGGATCGACAAGAAGCCGATGATGCCGCCGGAGGGCACGAACACCTCCAGCACGGCCAACGCCAGGCCGATCAACAACAAAACCGCCGCCCAACCCAGGGGATCCATAGCGCCGGCCTCTACGTTATCTCGCGGACGACGACGCGGCTGCCGCGGACCTCGATGACTTCAATCGGCTTGCCCCGCTCCACGAAGCCGCCATCGGCCATCACGTCGACGAACTGGTCGCCGAAACGCGCTTTGCCTCCAGGCACCAGCGGCGTGGAACTTTCGCCGCGGCTGCCCAGCAAATGGTCCAGCCGGGTCATCGCTTCACGCTCGGCGATCGCCGAACTCTCTTCCTCCGACGGCGGGGCCAGCAGCATCCGGTTGAAGACCGGGGCGTGAGGCAGATAGCGGCGCATCAAGGCGGCAGCCGCCACCGTGCCCACCCCCGCGCCGCACAGCACGAACAGGTGGTTTCGCAACTGGGCCAGTTGGTACTCGTTGCGGGGCAGGATGAACGTCTGGCTGGCCAGAATCAACGAGCAAATCACCAACAGCCCGCCGGCCAGGCCGAACAGGCCGAAGCCGGGCAAGACGAAGATCTCCAACAACAAGCAGACCATGCCCGCCCCAAACAGCAGCACTTCCAGCCAGCCGGCCGTGCCGCCCAGGTAAGCGCTCCAGAAATAGAGCAGGAAGCAAAGTCCGGCGATCAACCCCCCCAGACCGATGCCCGGCGACTGCAGCTCGGCGTACAGGGCCGCTCCCCCCAGCAACAGCAGGAACCACGAAATACCGGGCGAGTTCAGGGCGTCAATCAGGTAATCGGCCCAGCCCGGCTCGACCAGCGTGGGGTCGTCCTCCAGTCCGTAGAGGGCCTTGAACTCGTTGAAGTCGTTGACCACGTCGCGGGCCACTCCGAGTTGCTCGGCCGTGGCGCCGTCCAGCCGCAGCGGCTGGCCCGGCGTGGTGATCCGTTCCCCGCGGCGCCACTGTTTGGCATCGTCGAGCGCGGCCAAGTCCGCTTCGCTGAAGTAATCGTCCAGCCCGTCGGTCTGGCGCGTGTAGCGGTGCACCGTCAGGTTGGGATCGACCATGGCGGCCGCCAGCGCCGGGGAACGGCGCTTCTGCTCGGCAATGCCCATCACCGACTGGACGGTCACCTGCACGTCGGCCTTGGGGATGTCGATGGCCCCCGGCCCGCCAAGCACGGCCCGCGGGTGCATGACGATCTGGTCGCAGGCCAGGGCCACGAAGGCGGCATCGGCCCGCGCTTCGGACGGGATGTAAGCCACCGTGCGCCGCTGGGTCGAGTCGAGACCGGCCAGAAAATTGGCCAGGTTGATGCTGTCCAGCGGCGAGCCGCCGGGACTGTCGATCCAGACGCAAATAAAGTTCACGTCGTTGTCGCGAATCTGGTTCTGGATCATGTTCTGAACCTGCCCGGCGGTCGCCGCCGAGATGGGGCCCTTCAGCGCGATCCGTACGGGCCGCAGCTCGCCGTCGGACACATCCTCCTCGACGGCCTTGTTCGGCAAGCCCAGCGCCTTGGCCACGTCGGTCCGCTCGGCGGCCAGGTAGCTGACAAAGCCGAGCTCACGTGCCTGGCTGCCCGAGAAGACCCCCGCCTTGCCGGCCGGAATCAGCACTTTGGAGGAAACCACCGATTTTTTCTTGCGCAGCGCCGCCAGCCGCTCCGCCAGCACGTACTCGCGGCTGACGTCGGTCTCCACCACCAGCAGTTCCTTCGACGGATCGAGCATCTTGAGCGCCAGGTCGGTGGGAACCGTTTTGCGGCGGTTGGCAATCTCGACATAGGCGCTGCGCACCGATGGCTCGATCACCGACTCCGCCTCGCCGGCGCTGCCGATCTCGGCCTCTTCGTGCATGATGATCTCGTCGCAGGCCATCGCCACCAGCACGGCGTGGCCGGTGACCGTGCCAGGCAGGTAGGCGACCGTCGTGGCGCCGTTCAAGGCGGGGCTGGAAAGGTAGCGGGCCAGGTCGACCGCCTGGCCGAACTCGCTGCGGCCCGGATGGATCTCGAAGATCAGCACCGGCCATTCGCCTTTTTCCTTCGCCTGGCGGATCGTTTCGTCGACCAGCCGCTTGACGCGGTAGTCGACCTTGTCGGTGATGGGCGCGGCCACGCGGATCAGCCGGCCCGCACGCCGTTCCTTGGATGCGGCCCCGTCGTTCCCCGCGGCCTTGCCCTTTTCGTCTTTGCCCGCCTGGGCGAGCGCGGCCGGCGTTACGAATTCCGCCAGAAAGAGCAGTGCCAACGGCAGGAACAGCAGGGTTTCGGCAAGGCTGCCGTGAGCCCGCCGGCAAACGCGCGTGGGCCGCCCCGATACGCTGTGCCCCGATACGCTGTGCATTGAGAAGGGCTCGCGTTCCATGGAGGTTCTTGCCTGGCGTGACATGGCGCAAGTGGTTGCACCCTTGGCCTTTCGGCCGCCTAGATTATATGGCGGTGGGGTAAC
>JBBDNX010000363.1:0-4358 GCA_040877345.1 Pirellulales bacterium | reverse complement strand
CATCTCCTCGCGCATGTCATGCATGCCCATGCGGCCGGCAAGCGGCCGGGGAGCGGTTCCGGTCTTCCCGTCGGTACGAACATTCTGATCCGGCATCGCGGCAAGGAGGTCGCACGGTGCTGTCCAAGTGGCCCATACGCGCCAAGCTGGTAGTCGGGCTGTGCCTGCTGCTGGTGATCGTCGCCACGCTCAGTTGGGGCGGCATCCACGGTTTGTATGCCTACCGGAGCCTGGTTCGAAGCCTGAGCCGGCGGGTCCACGAACTGCCGCTGGCCAACGCGCTGAGCCAAAGCGTGAGCGAACTGCGGCTGGCGCTGAGCGAGGCAGTGCCTGCCGGGCCGATCGCCGCGAGCGGGCAGCGCGACTATGGCGCCATCCAACCCGGAAGCGTGACGGGACAGGATTGGGCCTGGCAGGAGTTCCAGCTCCAGCTCGACCAGGTCGAACGCAACCTGGGGAGTTACCGCGATCAGTTGGAACAGCACAAGCCGCGACCCCAGCAGAGCGTGTCCGCCGAGGAACTGGAGGGAGTCACCGGCGAGATCGGCGACAGCCGGCGGGAGTGGCAAACCGTCCGCTCGATCGAGGGATCGCTCCTGCGCATCGGGCAGCTCAACCGCCAGCGCGACTGGCTGATCGATCCGTTGAGGGTGGCCCGGCTGAGCGACGAACTGGAAACACTGCAGACGTTGGCCGCCAGGCTGCCCAGCTTCCTGTACTCGAACATCGAGGAGTTCACGGCCGAGGCCCGCCGCCAGTACCGCACCCTGCTGGTGTTGACCTGGATCACCAGCCTGTTGACCGTCTTGCTGGTGGCGCTGTTCGTCAAGCTGGGTTATGCCTGGATCTTCCGGCCGCTGCGGGTGCTGATCAATGGATCGCGCAAAGTGGCGTCGGGACACTTCAATTACCGCATCCGCTTGACCACCGAAGATGAGATGTCCGAACTGGCCGCCGCCATGAACGACATGACCGCCCGCTTCCGTGCCATCCGCGACGACCTCGACCGCCAGGTGCAGGAGCGAACCAAGCAGGTGGTGCGCAGCGAGCAGTTGGCGAGCGTCGGTTTTCTGGCGGCCGGAGTGGCCCACGAAATCAACAACCCGCTGGCCTCGATTGCCATGTGCGCCGAGTCGCTCGAGGGCCGCCTGCACGAGGGGCCGGGGGCCGACGGCCCCCAGCGGGAAGTGGCCCGCCAATACCTGCGGATGATCCAGGCCGAGGCCTTTCGCTGCAAGGAGATCACGGAGAAGCTGCTCGATTTTTCGCGCATCGGCGAGGTCAAGCGGCAGTCAGCCGATCTGGGCGAGCTGGTGCAGGGCGTGATCGACATGATCGGGCACCTGGGCAAGTACCAGGAGAAACACGTCGAGTTTGCCCCCGATCAAAAGGTGATCGTGCCGGTCAACAGCCAGGAGATCAAGCAGGTCGTGTTGAACCTCTTAACCAACGCCTTGGACAGCCTCGACGCCGGGGGCACCGTGAGCGTCGAGTTGGCCGAACGCGGGGGGGAAGCCGAGCTGACTGTCACCGACAACGGCTGCGGCATGACGCCTGAAGTGCTGGAACATCTTTTCGAGCCTTTCTTCACCCGCCGCCGCGGCGGGCAGGGGACCGGGCTGGGGCTCTCCATCGCCTACCGGATCATCGCCGACCACGAAGGGTCGATCGAGGTGCACAGCGACGGCCCCGGCCACGGCTCCTGGTTCTGCGTCCGCTTGCCGCTGGCCGCAGGCCGGCAGGAGAATCGCCATCGATATCAAGCCGCATAAGCGCCTCAAACTGCTGTTCGCCGACGACGAGCGCTCGCTGCAGGAGTTGATGAGCCTGGAACTGCCCCGCATGGGACACGAGGTGACGGTCTGCCCGGATGGGGCGGTGGCCGTGGCGGCGCTGGAGCGGAACACGTACGACTGCATCCTGGTGGATCTGGACATGCCTCGCTTGTCGGGCATCGAGGTGATTGCCCGGGCCAAGCAGCTCTCTCCCGAAACGGAGGCGGTGGTTCTGACCGGCAAGTCGTCGCTGGAGACGGCGGTAGCCGCCTTGCGGCAAGGCGCCTTCGATTACCTGACCAAGCCCTGCAAGCTGGTGGAGCTGGAAGCGCTCTTGACGCGGGTGGCCGCGAAGCGGGAGCTGACCAACAAGTACCGCGCGCTGAAGCGGCAGGTCGAACGCCTGGAAGGGCCCTCGAAGCTGATCGGCGACTCGCCGCGCATGGACGTCGTCCGTTCGCGGATTGCGAAGGTCGCGCCCACGCTCTCCACCGTGCTGATCCTGGGCGAAACCGGCACCGGCAAGGAGCTGGTGGCCCGCGCGGTTCACGATCAAAGTTTGCGGGCCGACATGCCGTTCGTGGCGGTCAACTGCGGTGGGCTTCCGGAAAACCTGATCGAGAGCGAACTGTTCGGCCATCGCAAAGGATCGTTCACGGGGGCCGAAGAGAACCGGGTGGGGCTGTTCGAGGTGGCCAACGGCGGCACGATTTTTCTGGACGAGATCGGCGAGCTGCCCAAGGCGATGCAGGCCAAGCTGCTGAGGATCCTGGAAAGCGGCGAAATCCGCCGCGTGGGCGACAACGATTCGTTCACCGTTGATGTCCGCGTGGTCTGCGCCACCCATCGCGACCTGGACGAGATGGTCGCCGAGGGGGAGTTCCGCCAGGACCTGATGTTCCGCATCAACACCTTCGAAATCCGTTTGCCTGCCTTGCGCGACCGCATCGGCGACCTGCCCGGCCTGGCCCACTACCTGCTGGCGCGGTTCCGCCGCGATGCCCGCGCCGACGAGGCCTCGTTCACGGCCGAGGCCATGCGCGCGCTGGAAAGCCACTGCTGGCCCGGCAATGTCCGCGAGCTGGCCAACGTGATCGAGCACGCCGCCATTCTGTGCGATAGCGGCCCGGTGGACCTGGCGCACTTGCCCGGCAACTTCACCCATCGACGGCTGCGCGCGCCGCACTTCAAGACCTTCCCGGCTCAGACCATGCGGGAGATCGAGATGCAGGCCATTCATCAGAGCATCGAGCGCAACGGCGGCAACAAGTCGAAGGCTGCCGACGAACTGGGCATCAGCCTCAAGACGCTCTACAACAAGCTGAACCAGGCCATGCAGATGGACCAGTCGGCCTGAACAGAAGTCAGAGGTCAGAGGTCAGAGGTCAGAGGGGTCAGTAGTGGCACTGCTTCTTGGTCCCGCCGTGTCGGAACCAAAAGCAGTGATGCGCTGCGTCAGTCCTGAAGATCTGTCCGGTGTCTGGCGGAGCCGAAGGTGTTCGTAATCACTTTGGCAGCCGCAAGATAGCACTGGTGTACAAATGCTATTGACTCTGTACACGCGTATATTATATTTGAAGGAGGCGGCTTACTTATTTTTCATGCACGGGGACACGTGACCATGGCCAACTTGGAACGTCTGACAACTCGCCAGCGCGAGGTCTACGAATTCATCCGCGAAAAAATCCGTCACCGCGGATACGGCCCCACGGTCCGGGAAATCGGGGCCCACTTCGACATCAGCTCTCCCAACGGAGTGATGTGCCACCTCAAGGCCCTCGAGAAAAAAGGCTTGATCACTCGCGAGCCGAACATGTCGCGGGCCATCATGCTCTCCACGGAAACTCCCGAAGGAGGCGGTGGGTTGCCGCTGGCCGGCATGATCGCGGCCGGCGTGCTGCAGGAGGCCGTGAGCCAGGACGAGCGGGTCGATTTTGGCGAGATGTTCAGTGCCGACGATCTGTTCGTGCTCAAAGTCAAGGGCGATTCGATGATTGAAGACCAGATCGCCGACGGCGACTACGTGGTCATTCGCAAGCAGCCCACTGCGCAGCGAGGGCAGACGGTTGTGGCCTTGACCGACGAGAACGAGGCCACGCTCAAACGCTGGTACCCGGAGGCGAAGCGGATCCGCCTGGAGCCGGCCAACTCGTCGATGCCGGCCATCTACGTCACCAACGCCCGGGTGCTGGGCGTGGTGGTCGGTGTTGTCCGCAAGGTGTAGTCGAACGGAATTTATTCCGTTTCAGCGAGTTGCGCATCGGTTACTCCGGGAAACGGAATGATTCAAGTTCTACGACAAAACGGAATGAATTCCGTTCTACGAGGGCGGACCCAACTCGAACACGTAGATGCTGTGCCCGAGAACGGCCTTGGGCTTCAACCGCCGGAATGCGGCGTACGTGTCCTTGTCTTCGGGCCAATACGACGTGCCGTTGACGAAGTACATCCGTCCCCAGAGCAGGTTGGCGCTGATCGCCGCGTAGCGCGCGGGCGGCCCGGCTCCCAGCATCCGGTAGTTGACGCCGTACACTTCGGGCGGCACGCGGCCGAAATAAGCCAGGTCGATCGAATCGATCCCCT
>JBBDNX010000362.1:0-4363 GCA_040877345.1 Pirellulales bacterium | reverse complement strand
CGATTCGATTTTCGAATCCGCGGCCGTGGAGTCGCCGGCCCCCGCGCTCGCCTGGTCGTTGGCCTGGCTGCCGGCTGGGGGCGGAGTGGTTGGCAAGTAAATGCTCGGCGTGGCAAACAGCCAAAGCTGCACCAGGAACGGCAGCACGTGTCGCACGTCGCGATAGGCGACGTTCAACGCAGCCAGCAGGGCGCCGATGCCCAGCGCCGCCAACACCAACAACAGCACCGCGCCGGGCAGGAAAACAACGGTCCACGCCGGCGCTACGCCGTAGTAGGCCATCAAGCACAACAGCACTGTGAACGCGAGTGCGAAATCAACCATGGCCGCCGCCACCGCCCCAAACGGGATCAGCAGACGCGGGAAATGAACCTTGGTGATCAACTGCTCCGACGAGACGACGCTTTGGCCCGCCGCGCTGATGGCCGAAGCGAAGAAGACCCACGGCAGCAGACCGGCGTAGACGAACAGCGGGTAAGGCACGTCGCCGCTTGCGACGCCGGCCATCCGGTGCAGCACGAGCGTGAAGATCACCATCATCAGCGTGGGTTGCAGCACCGCCCAGGCCGCGCCCAGCAGCGTTTGCTTGTACCGCACCTTGACGTCCCGCCAGGCCAGAAAATACAAGAGCTCGCGGTAGCGCCACAGCGCCGCCAGGTCGAGCGGGTTGGACTCGGCCCGCGGTCCAATCACCGTCAGCGGCGGCTCGTTGTCGTCGGGAGTTGAGGAAGAGGAAGAGGACGTCGACGAGGCGTCTGGCCCGGTCTTCCCGGCGGATAGCGACATGATGTGCATTATAAAAGGAGGAAGGACAAAGGAGGAAGGAGGAATAAGGCAGACGCACCGGGTGGCTGGCGGCAAAGTCCCGGCGCGCGGGGATGCCCCAGGCGTCCTGGTCTCATTGTCGCTTGTCGTTCTTTGCCTTCACCGCCCACCTGCCACTCGCCACACGCACCGCCTTAGGCTAAGATCGCAGGGAGTGCCTGGACGGAAAAACGCCACCGGGAGACGTTGCCGATGCAACCGCTCGAAGCGACGAATGCTCGCCGCCCGCCGGTGAACCTGCCCACCTCCCGCCGCGAGTTCCTCTGGCGGGCCGGCGGCGGCCTGGGGGCCATCGCCCTGGCCTCGCTGTTGAACGAGCAGGGCCTGCTGGCCGCCGACTCGGGGCAGCAAGCCGCCCCCGGCCTCAAGGCGATGGCGCCGCGGCCCCCGCACTTCGAGCCCCGCGTCAAGCGGGTCATCTATCTGTTCATGCACGGGGGGCCCAGCCACGTCGACCTGTTCGATCCCAAGCCGGACCTGGCCCGCTACGCCGGCCAGCCCTTGCCCGAGAGCTTTGGGCCCGTAATGACGCGCCGCAAAGTGGCCGAAAACCCGTTGCTCGGCCCGGTGCGCCCGTTGCGGCCGCGCGGGCAATCGGGGCTCGAAATCAGCGACTTCCTGCCTGAAATCGCTGCCGGCGCCGACGACCTCTGCCTGCTGCGCGGCTGCCACGGCGACAGCGTCAACCATCCGCAATCGGTCTACCAGCTCAACACGGGCAGCATCCTCATGGGGCGCCCCAGCCTGGGTAGCTGGATCAGCTATGGTCTGGGAACCGAGAACCAGGACCTGCCCGCCTTCATCGTCTTGCCCGATCCGGGCGGCGGATTGAAAGGCGGGCCGCCCGCCTGGGGAAGCGGCTTTCTGCCCGCCACCTACCAGGGCACGACCATGCGGCCCGGCGCGAATCCCATTTTGAACCTGCGGCCCCAACCGCTCATTTCAGCCGATCAGCAGCGGGCCGCCTTGGACCTGGTTCGCCAGCGCAACACAGAGCACCTGGCGGGCCGCGATTTCGACGACGAGTTATCGGCCCGCGTGGCCGCCTACGAGCTGGCCTTTCGCATGCAGGTCAGCGCCCCGGAGCTGGTCGATGTGTCGGGCGAGACCGAAGAGACCCGCCGCTTGTACGGCATCGGCGAGCAGGAGACTGAGGAGTTCGGCACCCGCTGCCTGCTGGCCCGCCGGCTGATCGAGCGAGGGGTGCGGTTCGTGCAACTCTACTCCGGCGACGTCAACGGCTGGGACGCGCACAACAACGTCGAGCAGAACCACGGCGCGCTGTGCCGCCGCACCGACAAGCCGGTGGCCGGGCTGTTACAGGACCTGAAGCGCCGCGGCCTGTGGAACGAGACGCTGGTGATCTGGGGAGGCGAGTTCGGCCGGATGCCGATGAGCGAACAAGGCAAGGGACGCGACCACAATCCCTGGGGCTACACGGTGTGGCTGGCCGGCGGCGGCGTGAAAGGCGGCATCGCCCACGGCGGCACCGACGCCGTCGGGCTGCGGGCGGCCGAGGGAAAAGTCCACGTCCACGACCTGCACGCCACGATCCTGCACCTGTTGGGTCTGGATCACGAACGGCTCACCTACTTTCACAACGGGCGTGACGAGCGGTTGACCGACGTCGCCGGCCAGGTGGTCCGCGAGGTTTTGAGTTAGGGGGGTAGCAGAACTTGCCAGAGTTCTGGTAGTGCAGTCGGGTGGCTGGGGCAAAGCGGTAGCGTGCCCCAGGACAGTGGTTGGTGGTCAGTGGACAGTGGCTAGAACGGCGCGTGGCTGGTTCAGTTTTTTGGATCCTTGCAACGAATGACCTTTCGTAACTCCATCCCGATCGTCCGCCGATTGTGGGCTTGCGCCATCGCGCTCTCGCTCGTTGCCGCCATCCAAGCCCAGGCCGAAGAGCCGCCGGCGGCGCAAGTGCGCGAAGAGCCGATCACCGACGACGACCGCGAGCACTGGGCGTTCCGGCCCCTGGCGGCGCCTGAGTTGCCCGTTGTCCAAAATCCATCCTGGGTCAAAAGCCCGATCGACCGCTTCATCCTGGCCGCGCTGGAAGAAAAACAGCTTGCTCCCACGCCGGCGGCCGACCGGGCCACGCTGATCCGGCGGGCGACGTTCGACCTGATCGGTTTGCCGCCCACGCCCGCGGAGACGGCCGCTTTCGTGGCCGACCCGTCGCCGGCCGCCTGGGAGAATGTGCTCGATCGGCTGCTGGCCTCGCCGGCCTACGGCCAGCGCTGGGCCCAGCATTGGCTGGACCTGGCACGCTTCGCCGAGACCGATGGCTTTGAGCATGACTTGGTACGGCCCGAAGCCTGGCGATATCGCGACTGGGTGATTGAGGCCTTGAACCGCGACTTGCCCGTCGACCGGTTCATCCAACTACAGATTGCCGGCGACCAGTTGCAGCCTGGCGACGATTCGGCCGCGGTGGCCACCGGCTTCCTGCTGGCCGGGCCCGACATGCCGGACATCAACCTCCAGGACGAGCGGCGGCACACCGTGCTCAACGAGATGACGAGCACCGTCGGAGCCGTCTTGCTCGGCCTGCAAATCGGCTGCGCCCAGTGCCACGACCACAAGTACGACCCGTTGAGCCAGGCCGACTTCTATCGTCTGCGGGCGGTGTTCGAAACGGCCGAGCTGTTCAAGCCCCAGCCTTTCGGCCGCGTCCTGGCCGAGCAGCAAGATCCGCCGCGAGCCAGTTACCTGATGGTTCTGGGCGATTTCCGCCGCCCGGGCCCGGCCATCGAGCCGGCCTTTCCGCGAGTCACGAACCCTTGGGGCGACCGCGTGCCGGCATCCGACGGCGGCCGCCGCGTGGCGCTGGCCCGGTGGTTGACCCGCCCGGATCATCCGCTGACCACGCGCGTGCTGGTCAATCGCCTCTGGCAGGAGCACTTCGGCCGCGGCCTGGTCGATACCGCCAGCGACTTCGGCCTGATGGGCAGTCCGCCCACGCATTCCGAGCTGTTGGATTGGCTGGCAATGGAGCTGCCGCGGCAGGGATGGAGCCTCAAGCGGATGCACAAGCTTTTGCTTGGCTCGGCCACGTATCAGCAAGCCAGCCGAATCGATCCCGGCGCACCCGCTGACGGCCCGGTCCGGCAGGCGTGGCAGCGGCTTTGCAGGCTCGATCCGCACAATGAGCTCGTCGGCCGCATGAACCGCCGGCGGCTGGATGGCGAGGCGATCCGCGACGCGATGCTTTGCTCGGCCGATCGGTTGAGCACGCGGCGGGGCGGGCCGGGCGTCATGCCGCCTTTGCCGCAGGAGCTGATCACGACGCTGTTGGCCGGGCATTGGAAGCAGAGTCCCGACGAGGTGGACCACCGCCGCCGCAGCATTTACATCTTCGCCCGCCGCAACCTGCGTTATCCGCTGTTCGAGGCCTTCGACCGTCCCGACGCCCTGGCCAGTTGCCCCCGCCGCGGCCGCTCGACCACCGCGCCGCAGGCCTTGATCCTGCTCAACTCCGAGTTCTCGCTGGCGCAGTCCCGCGCTCTTGCCGATTTCTTGCTGAGCCACACCGATG
>JBBDNX010000361.1:0-4374 GCA_040877345.1 Pirellulales bacterium | reverse complement strand
AACGCGCGGCCGAGCTGGTCGAAGGCAGCCGGCTGGCCGACGTCGCGGTGCGGAAGGAGCTGGTCGAAGGGGGCAGCTCGGCCCTGGCGGCGTCGGACGACCCGATGATCCAGCTCGCCAAGCTGGTGGATGGTCCCGCGCGCCGCGTGCGCATGACGTACGAAGAGCACGTGGACGAGCCGCAGCAGCAGGGCTACGGCAAGATCGCCAAGGTGCAGTTCGAGCTGTACGGCAGCGACATTTACCCGGATGCCACGTTCACGCTGCGGCTGGCCTTCGGCCAGGTCAAGGGCTATCGTGAGCGGGGAGTGCAGATTCCGCCCTGGACCACGATTGCGGGTGCCTATGAGCATGCCAAGGCGCACGGCAACGTGCCGCCTTTCCAGCTTCCGCCCACTTGGATCGAGCACAAAGACGACCTCGACCTCGACACGCCGTTCAACTTCGTTTCCACGCCAGACATCATCGGCGGCAACTCGGGCAGCCCGCTGGTCAACCGCAAAGGCGAGGTGGTCGGCATCATCTTCGACGGCAACATCCACTCGCTCGTGCTCGATTTCGTCTACACCTCCCAGCAGGCGCGGGCCGTTTCGGTCCACTCCAGCGCCATCGTCGAGGCCCTGGAGAAGGTGTACCAGGCCGACCGTGTCTTGACGGAGCTGGGCCGCGGCAAGCCAGGCCGCACGGAAGCCGCCCGCGGCCGGCCGGCACGCAGCGAACCAAGGCGGAGTGAACCGAGACCGAGTGAACCGAGACGCCGCGGCCAGCGAGCGACAAAGTAGAGATCCCTGGGCCCTCGAGAGCATGGCTGATCAGCCGCTGCGCCTGGCGATGTGGTCGGGGCCCCGCAACATCTCCACGGCCCTGATGCGCTCCTGGGGCAGCCGCCGCGACACGTTTGTCTGCGACGAGCCGCTCTACGCGCACTATCTGGCGGAGACGGGCCTGGCGCACCCGGGCGCCGAGGAGGTCATCGCCCACCACGACACCGATTGGCGGCGGGTGGTCGAGTGGCTGACGGGCCCGGTGCCACATGGCCGCCGCATTTTTTACCAGAAGCAGATGAGCCACCACTTGCTGCCGCACATGGGCCGCGACTGGCTGGCCGGGTTGACGCACGCCTTCCTGATCCGTCAACCGCGGCAGATGTTGGCGTCGCTGGGCAAATTCCTGCCCCGGCCGACGCTGGCCGACACCGGCCTGCCGCAACAGGTCGAGCTGTTCGAGTGGGTCGAGCGCCGCACGGACCGGGCGGCGGCGGTGGTCGATTCGCGCGACATCCTGCAGAACCCGCGGCAGGTGCTGTCGCGGTTGTGCGGCTCGGCAGGCGTGCCGTTCGACGAAGCCATGC
The DNA here is from genome assembly GCA_040877345.1 of Pirellulales bacterium. Lineage (GTDB taxonomy): Bacteria > Planctomycetota > Planctomycetia > Pirellulales > JAICIG01 > JBBDNX01. Next base: position 3,023 of record JBBDNX010000361.1, on the reverse strand, counting down.
TCTCATGGGAACCCGGGCTGCGCGCGACCGACGGCATCTGGGCCAAGCACTGGTACGCCGAGGTGGTGAACACCACCACGTTCGGGCCGTACCGGGGGGGCGAGCCTGCGCTGGACGATCACTTGGAAGGGCTGCTCGAACAGTGCCAGCCGCTGTACGATGCGCTTTACCGTCACCGCATTGCCTGAAAACACCGCATTGTCTGAACACCCTGTGCCCCATGCTGCAAACGTTTAGCGAAAAGAACCGCGACCTGTTGGTCAACATCAATGGCCGGCTGGTCCACCGCGACCAGGCGGGCGTGAGTCCCTTCGACTCCAGCGTGCAGGGGGGCGACGCCGTCTGGGAAGGATTGCGGCTCTACCAGCGGCGGATTTTCAAGCTCGACGAGCACCTCGACCGGCTGCGCGGCTCGGCCCTGGCCCTGGCCTTTGACGATATCCCGCCGCACGACGCGATGATCGAGCAAATCCGCCGCACGCTGGCGGCCAACCAGATGGTCGACGGGGTGCACATCCGTCTCACGCTGACCCGCGGCGTCAAGTACACCAGCGGCATGGACCCGCGGCTGAATCGGGAGGGGCCGACGCTGATCGTGCTGGCCGAGCACAAGCCGCCCGTCTATGACCGAGCGGGTATTACGCTGATCACGTCGGCCATTCGCCGCCCGCCGCCGGAGTGTCTCGATCCGAAGATCCATCACTGCAACTTGATCAACTCGATCCTGGCCAAGATCCAGGCCAACCAGGCCGGCGCCGACGACGCGTTGATGCTCGATCCGCGGGGTTTTGTGGCCGAGACCAACGCCACGCACGTGTTCATCGTCGACAAGGGGCAGGTGCTCACGCCTCACACGCACGCCTGCCCGGAGGGGATCACGCGGCAGGCGGTGCTCGACCTCTGCCGCCAACACGGGCAGCCGCACGCGGTGCGCGACATCTCGCTGACCGAGGTGTACCGCGCCGGCGAGGCCTTTTGCACCGGCACCATGGGCGAGGTCGTGCCGCTCGTAAAGGTCGACGGCCGTTCCATCGGCGGCCCCGCTGGCGACCCCACTGCCGGCCCGATCACCGCCCAGATTCAAGCCTGGTTTGCCGCGCTGGTCCGGACAGAAGGTGTCGAGGTCTGCTGAGGCAGTGCAAAGCGGCCAGACGCACACTCCCAAGCTGGCAATGCAGAATCCTGACTGGCGCACGCTACCGCTTTGCCCCAGCCACCCGGCCGGACGGAAGGTGTCGAGGTGTGTTGAGCTGGTTTCCTAGACGATCCAGCGGAACCACTGGAGGGCCAGGGCAAAGGAGATGACTCCCCAAGCGGCCAGGCCGGCGAGGCGGATCCATTCGGAAGCCAAGGGCGCGCCTTCGAGCATCACGGCTCGCAAGGCATCGATCAAAAGCGTCAGCGGCAGCGCGCGGATGACGGGGTGGACGGCCTCCGGAAAACGCGAGGCGGAGAAAAAAATGCCCGACAGCATCCACATCGGCAGCATCACCAGGTTCATCAGCCCGGAGACCGCCTCGATCGTGCGGGCGCGGCTGGCCACCAACAGGCCAAGTCCCGAAAACGTGAAGGCGCCGAGCAGGATCAGCACCGTCACGGCCGCCAGGCTGCCGTGATTCCGCACCGAGAAGGCCAGCCGGGCAAAGAGCAAGAGCAGAAAAACCTCGGGCACCATGAACACCAGCCGGCTGAGCATGATGCCGGCCATGAAGTGCGTCTTCTTCATGGGAGTCGCCAGGAACCGCTTCAGCAGCTTGCGGATCCGCATGTCGACGATCACAAAGCCCACGCCCCACAACCCGCCGCCCATCAGGCTCATGCCCAACAGGCCGGGCACCAGCCAGTCGACGTACCGCCCGCCCGGCTCGCTGAAGGCGTGGTCCTTGGTGGCGGCGGGATCGCTGCGGCCCGCTGCCCGCTGCAAAGCGTCGTCCACCGCGTTGCGGGCCAGCAGGCTCTCCGGCCGCTGGGGATCGAAGTAGTAGTCGTAGCGCGCCTCCTGGGACTCGTGGACGACGACATACAAACCCGCCTGGCCGGTCCGCAGCCGCCGCCGGCAGTCGGCGGGCGTGTGGATGGCAACCTCGAAGCCCTCGCGCGAGGCCAACGCCTCGGCTACCTGCCCGGCCTGCGGCCCCTGTTGGACGTCGACCACCAGCCGCTCGATCGGCTGGTTTCGAAAGGCGATGCCCAACGCCACCACCATCAAGAGCGGGAAGCCGTAGACCCAGAACACGGCCTCCGGCTCGCGGTAGAACTCGCGAAGCCTGGCCAGCATCAGTTGCCCCAAGGGCCCGAACCGCGGCCGCCCGCCGTCGAGCGATCGCGCGGCGGGCTGGTCGAGAGCCGATGGCGTGATGCGATCGCCGGTCATGCGGCCGTGGCCTCCTCTTCGGACAGGTGCCGCCCGGCCAACTTGACGAACACGTCCTCCAGGCTGGCATGGCGCGTGGTGAGACTGGTGAGCTGGACGCCCAGTTCGTCGATACGGCGCAGCAATGCCGGCAGCACCACGTGCGGCTCTCGCACCGAGAGACGAGCCCGGCCCGGTTCGAGCGAGACCGAGCTGACCGAAGGCAGATCCTCCAGGTGCACGGGGTGCGGGGGTGCGCCGGGCGGCGCGTCGAACTCCAGCTCGACGACGTGCTCGCCGCCCAGGCTGGCAATCAACTCGCGCGGAGTGCCCAGGGCGATCACTTTGCCATGGTCGACGATGGCCACCCGATCGCAGAGCCGCTCGGCCTCGTCCATAAAGTGTGTGGTGAGCAGCACCGTGTGGCCGCAGGCCCGAAACGTCTCGACGAGATCCCAGATCTGCCGCCGCGACTGCGGGTCGAGGCCCGTGGTCGGCTCGTCGAGAAACAACAAATCCGGGTTGCCCACCAGCGAGCAGGCCACGGCCAGGCGCTGTTTCTGCCCGCCGGACAGCTTGCCCACGCGGGCGTTTGTTTTCTCTTCGAGCGAAAAGCTTGCGAGCAGCTCTTCGGGCTCGACGCCTTCGCGGTAGAAGCTGCGAAACAGCC
>JBBDNX010000360.1:0-4376 GCA_040877345.1 Pirellulales bacterium | reverse complement strand
CTTGGAAGCCAACGAGTTGGAGCTTAACTTCATGCCATTCGGGACATTCTACTTTCTAAGACAACAAAGTAGAATGTCCCCTTTCTTTCGTCCTTTCTTTCGTCGGATCACGGCCCGCCAGGCGCGGCTGGCCCTGCGGAAGCGCGGGGCCCGACCAGCGAAGCGCCCGAACCGGCGAAAAAAGAAGCAACCGGCCGCCAGGTGCGAGGCCGACGGCTGGCTCTGCCAGATGCCGGTGGCTGAAGGCCGACCGGAGTGACATAGCGCAGCGCGTTCAGGATGGCGGTGGTAAAGGCTGACTGGCTTACTTGTCTGTCGCGGGAAGCGCGACATCAAGCCCTACATCGATGTTGAAGGCGAATTCGTTGTCGGCGCTATCATTGAGGCGTGCTTCGAGGCGGCCTGGTTTCGAGTATTCCACGGGCAGCACGTTAATCTCCTGGTCTCGAAAGGATTGCCACCAGGCTTGCGCGTCAGGTGTCCCTGGTACTTGCTCTTTCTTCGTAATAACGACGTCGTAATCGCCCGGCAATGCGCCGCCGAGTGTCTCCTTCGGATTAATATAGGTGGACAGCCCGAAGTCGCCTTGCGCGTTCGTCACGCCCATGGCCGGTTTACCTTCGGCGTCGCGGTTCCAAAACACTACCACAGCACCTCCCACGGGGCTTCCGCCCATTGTGACGTTGCCCCTGACTGGCACGGTAACCAAACGGGGAGATCCTTCGCACCCTACGCCTAGAGACGCGCTCAGCGCCAAACTAAATAAGCCCAGCTTTGCGTATCGCATGCTTAAACTCCTCAGATCGCCAGCAGCCTACAACCACAATCCGAGAGAGCCGGTCGGGACCGGCCGGTGACCTGGAGTTCATCGGCCAGCTTCGAGACGGGCTCCTTGTCGGCCAGGTGCCGGCGCACGATCTGCGCCTTCTGCTCGACGGTGAAATGGCGACGCGTTCTGGACATGGCATGGTTCTCCCGTGGAGTCTATGCTAACTTCAGCGGACCGCCATTCCAATTTCAAGGGAGGCAGGACACCGGTTGTCCGAGGTCATATGTCACCCGCCTAGCCCGGGGAGTCGCGTGTCGCCAGCAGCGCTCGTCGTTGCCTCGTGGCACGGCCCGTCGGACCCACGCTTACGAACGACCAGGCAGCGTCGGCGGACTCACCATCGCCAGTTCCACCATCGCTTCGCGGTGGCTCGGCCTGTCCACTCCGCTCCTTGCATTCTCCCGTTTTCGGCCCGTCCCTGCAAGGTGTTCCCCGCCTTCAGGAGGGAGAAGTAAGACCATTCTTCTGGTAACAGGGCAAAAGGGGATGGGAGTGGGACGGGAGTCGTTTTTCGGCCCAGGGACCCAGCTTGCGGCGGCTCTCATTACCTGACCAACTTCTTCGGGCGCCCGGGGACGCGAATGGTCGACTCCAGACCCAATCGCTTGACGATCCGTTCGCACCGCGATTCGCTGCCGAACGGTTGCCCTCGTTGCACAAGCGGATGCGCCAATTCTCACCGCCGCCGGTCGATCCGGCGGCCGCCTGGCCCATCTTCACCTACGACTCCTTGTGCCAGACGGCCATCGGGGATCGAGTGGACGGGACGGGCTCCGCGTGTTCGTTCCTCTGTTCGCTAGACCCGGTCCGGCGGGCTCGTCAACTCCGCGAGGATCAAGCGCACGGCGCGGGCGGCTGTCGAGGCGGGCAGCGAGGGTTGCTCGGTGCCGCCGGCCACCTGCGAGACGTCGAGCGGCAAGTGCACGAAAACTGCCCGCGTGCGGAGGCCCATCTGCTGGGCCCGGTGCAGCGTCCAATACAAGGCCGCGTTGCAAAGGTACGTGCCGGCATGGTAGGAGACCTGGGCCGGTATGCCGAACTCGGCCAGCCTTTCGACCCACTGGCTGAGCGGAAGGTCGCTGCGATAAGCCAAGGGCGCTGCGTCGACGAGCGGGAGCAATTGTCCGGCGTGCGAAGGCGACGGCGGGCCAATGTTCAAGCCGATCGCCTCCAGACGGATCGCGCTGGAGCCGGGCGCTTGTCCCAAGTGGACGGCAAAATCGTAGCCGGCCGCCAGGTCGTGCCAGAGCCGCTCGCGGGCGGCGGCGAAATCGACCGGGTAGAGGCGAGTGGTCACCGCCGGAAGAGCGGGCAAGTCGCGAGCCAACTCCTGCAGGCAAAGCCAACTGGAATTGGCCGGCCAGCGGTCGTAAGGCTCGAAGGCGGTTACCAGGATCTTGGTCATGCGGCAAGGTGCCGTCCGCGCGCCGACACGGCTGGCGCGCGCCGGCACGGCTAGACGGCGCTGCGGGAAACCGGTGTTCCGCGGCGGACTAGCGCCGCTTCGATGCGCGCGAGCTGGTCTTCAGTCAGCCGCCAGCCGGCCGCCTGCGCGTTCTCGCGGATCTGATCGGGGCGCTTGGCGCCGCACAGGGCCGCGGTAATGCCGGGCCGGTGGATCGTCCAATTGATGACCAACTGGGCCACGGTGCGTCCGCCGTCGCGGGCGATCGCGCGCAGCTCGTCGAGCAGGTCCTGGTTTTTCTGCCACTCGCTGCCCTGGAACATCGGGTACTTGGCCCGCCCGTCGCCCGCTTGAAAAACATGATCGCGCGCGAGCTTGCCCGCCAGGAGGCCCTTCATCAGCGGCCAATAGACTATCACCGAGACGTTCCTCTGCCGGCACCAGGGGAGCGTGTCAGACTCGATCTCGCGCTGCAGCATGTTGTAATGGGGCTGGAAGGCGGCCAGCGGGCAGACGGCGGCGAACTCGTCGAGCTGGTCGACCGTGGCGTTCGACAGGCCCACGGAAAGGGTCTTGCCCTCGTCCAGCAGCTCCTTGAGCGCGCCGGCTGAGTCGGCCACGGGCACCTGGGGATCGGGAGCGTGCAGGTAGAGCAGGTCGACATAGTCCGTTTCCAGCCGCCGCAGGCTTTCCTCGCACTGGCGGCGCAACGTCGCGGGACGCCCGTCCTTGGCCTGCTTGCCGGCCTCGTCCCAATGGATGCCTCCCTTGGTGGCGATGACCATCTCGGATCGGCGGCCCTTCATGGCGCGGGCGATCAGCCGCTCGCTCTGGCCGTCGCGGCCATAGCAAAAGGCGGTGTCCAGAAAATTGATCCCCAGGTCGAAACAGGCCTCGATGGTCGCCAGGCTGTCGGCTTCGTTGACCCCCAAGCTGGTCATGCCCGCGATCGGCCAACAACCCAGAGCGATGGGCGCGACCTGAATTGAGGTTGTGCCGAGCGGGCGCAATTGCATGGCGTTTGGAAGTCGGGTGGCGGCCCAGCAGCAAGCTTTGTCTAGCGCTTGTCGCGGCTGATGAAACCGCGCTTGGTCCGCCCGGTGTAAATCTGGCGTGGGCGGGCGATGCGCCGGGTGGACGACTGGTGCATTTCTTTCCAATGGGCGATCCAGCCGGGCAGCCGGCCGATGGCGAACAGCACCGTGAACATCTGCACGGGGATGCCCATGGCGCGGTAGATGATGCCCGAATAAAAATCGACGTTCGGGTAGAGCTTGCGCTCGATGAAGTACGGGTCGGACAGCGCGGCGGCTTCCAGCTCCTGGGCGATGTCGAAGATCGGGTCCTTGATCTTGAGCTTCTTGACCAGGCGATCGCAGGTGCTCTTGATGATGGTGGCGCGGGGGTCGTAGTTCTTGTAGACGCGATGGCCGAAACCCATCAGGCGGAAGTGGCTGTTCTTGTCCTTGGCCATCTCGACGTATTTCTTGACGCCGCCGCCGTCGGCGCGGATGGCTTCGAGCATTTCGACGCAGGCCTGGTTGGCCCCACCGTGCAAGGGCCCCCAAAGCGCGCAGATGCCGGCCGAGATCGAGGCGAACAGGTTGGCGTTGCTGGAGCCGACCATCCGCACCGTGGAGGTGCTGCAGTTCTGTTCGTGGTCGGCGTGCACGATCAAGAGCAGGTTCAATGCCTCGACAAAATCGGGATCGATCTCGTACGGCTCGCTGGGGACGGCGAACATCATCTGCAGAAAGTTGGGGCAATAGGTCAGATCGTTGCGGGGGTAGATGAACGGCTGGCCGATCGACTTCTTGTAACTGAAGGCGGCAATCGTGGGCAGCTTGGCCATCAGCCGATAAATCGAGATCTCGACCTGTTCGGGCGACTGCGGATCGAGCGAATCCTGGTAGAACGTGGACAGTGCCCCCACGACCGAGCTGAGGATGGCCATTGGGTGGGCGTCGCGCGGAAAGCCGTTATAGAACGACTTCATGTCCTCGTGCAGCATGGTGTGCCGCCGCAGCGAGGTGCGAAAGCTGTCCAGTTGCTCGGTCGTGGGCAGCTCGCCGTAGATCAAAAGGTAGCTGGTCTCGACAAAGTCGCACTTCTGGGCCAGCACCTCGATCGGGTAGCCCCGGT
>JBBDNX010000359.1:0-23738 GCA_040877345.1 Pirellulales bacterium | reverse complement strand
CAGCACCGGCTTGGCCCCCACGCACAGGCCGACCGTGTCCATGTGGGCCATCAGCAGCCGCCGCGGGCCGCGGCGCGTGCCCGGCAGGGTGCAGACCAGGTTTCCGATTTCGCCCCCCAGCGGCGTGTGGCGATGCACGTCGTCGCTGCGGACGGCCGAGGCCGGGGCGCCCGCTTTGCGCAACTGCTTGGCAATGAACCGGGCCACTTTGCCTTCCTGCCCGCTGGGGCCAGGAATGGCCATCAACTCCATCGCCAAATCGAGCGACCGGTCCAGGTCAGGCTCGAATTGCGCCGCTTCGGGGCTGATCGGACGGCCGCGCCGGCGCCCAGCCGGCCTCGTTTTCAAGCGGGTGCTCATCGTCGCCTCGCTGCTGTTCTTTGGACGCGGCCGACGCGCCGGCCCACTTGATTCGCCGGCGTTCTCACTCTGCGGTGAGCTTCCGGGCCTTGCCCTTGATCCGTGCCAGCGCTCGCGAGGCCTGCTGCTTTACGTCGCGGTCTTTGTCGCTGTTGATGACTCGAATCAGCGCCTTGTCGGCCGCGCGGGCATCCGGACCGATCCGGGCCAAGGCGCCGGCCGCGGACCAGCGAACCACCCAGTCCGGGTGCGCCAGCGCTTCTGCCAGGGAGGGCACAACCACGTCGGTGGCGGCCCCGACCGCGCCCAAAGCCTCGGCCGCCATGGAGGCCACGTCGGCGTCGTCGTCCTCAAGCACGGCCACCAAGGCTGGTATCGCTTGCTTGGCTCTGGGACCCAAGTCGCGCAACCGCCTGGCGGCGCGCCAGCGTCCATGGTGATCGCTGCCATCGAGCTCATGGATGCAATCGTCTACCGACAGGCCTTTGGCCGGCGCCGGATGGGGCGCGTCGTCTTCCTTTTCCTCGTCCTCGGTTTCGGCGCCGAACGGATCATCGCCGGCACCGAACGGGTCATCGGTTTCGGCGCCTGCACCGTCCGCCGATTCGTCTTCCTGGTTCGTGCCTGGTTTGCTCTCCCGTGCGGGCGATAGGCCGGCTTGGCCGAGGCTGAGGGCGATGACTGCAATAGCCGCAAGCAAAAAGCCGGACCAATCCGGTTGGGAACCAAAGATGCGGCGCATGGCAAATCGTTCCTTTTCCCTTGTCCATCAGGAGGTCCTGCGGTTGCCCTTCTCCGACTAGCTTACACGGGGTCGAGCGTCGAGCAATGCATATCCGAGCGGTTCGCAGGCCTTCGCAGCTCAAAGCAGGGCTATTTGGGCATTTTTTCCTGGTTGAGTCTTGCAATTGCCGCTTCGTCTATGTTAGCTTGCCGAATGGTGGGGATCCGCCTGCACCGCTCGGCACGGACAGTCGCCGACCAATCTCACGCGCTGCAGTCAGCGTGTAACGTGCGTACACCATCGTAGACGGGGAGGCAGTCGTATGACACGATTCAGATGGACCGGGGCAGCCGTGTGCGCCGCGGCCATGTTGTTTTCCAGCGTGCGCTCGATCGAGGCGGGCTGAGGCGTCCGCTCTTGTCCACCCAGGTCGGGTGGCGGTGGCGGCGGCGGTGGCGGTGGTGGTTCGGCCCGTGGCGGTGGCGGCGGCGCATACGGGGGCGGACTGCTGCTTGGCCCTGGTTTCGGCTACAATCCCGGGGCGGCCGCGCAGGCGACCCGCGCGAAACAGGCGGCGATGCGAGAGCGCCGGATCATGCGCAATGCCAAGACGGCGGCTGCCCGATTTGCCTCGGCCGAGAAGGCCCAGGAGGAAGGCGACATCCGGCTGGCTTCCATGCTTTACCTGAAGGTTGCTCTCACCAGGCCGGCCAACCCCAAAACCGCCACGGCCAAGGCGGCCTTGAAAGAGTTGGAAAACCAGGGCAGCGCCCGTGTGGCCGAGGTGAAGGCCCTGCTGGATAACGACGACGTGCTCCAGGCTTACGAGCAATTCACGCTCCTGTACGAGGACTATGAATACGTGCCGGGCACCGGACCCGAGATCAAACTGAACCTGGACCGCATACGCGGCCAGCGGCAGTACGCCTCGGTGCTGAACGAAGCCGAAGCGGCCAAGCTGTGGGAGGTCGGCCGCGAGCTGGAAGCCGACGACCAGATGTGCTGTGCCTTCTTGATCTACGAGCAGGCCAGCAAGCTTCTGCCGGCGACTTCCGCCCGCAGGGCTGACGAACGGCTCAAGACCATGCGGGCAGATTCAGCGTTGTTGGCCTCGGCCCAACAGTGCCGCGCGCTGCGGGAGTGCCACAAAATCTTTGATACCGCGGAACTGTTGGCGAAGACCGATCCAATCAAGGCCCGCGACATGTTCAAGGAAATTCTGGCCAAGGCCGATTCCGACAGCGAGGTCCACGTGGCCGCCCGCGAGCAGTTGGCAAAGTTGAACTAACCAGCTAGGCACGTGCGATTCTTCCTGGCCGGCATCATGCAGGGCTCGCACCTGGGCGCGGTGGTGCACAACCAGGATTACCGCGCACGCATCAAGCGGTTGCTGGCCGAGCACTTTCCCCAGGCCGAGATCTACGACCCGCTGGCCGACCACGTCAACTCGCTCGACTACGATGAACCGTCAGGCCGCCGGGTGTTCTTCCACCACAACCGGCTGTGTGCCGAGGTCGACGTGGTGCTGGCCTTCGTGCCGGAGGCCTCGATGGGCACCGCCATCGAGATGTGGCAGGCCTACCAGAGCGGCCGGGCGGTGATCTCGATCAGCCCGCTGAAGCACAATTGGGCGGTCAAGTTCCTGAGCCACCACCGCTATGGCGACCTCGCCGAGCTCGAGGCCGAGCTGGCATCCGGCCGCTTCGCCGAGCGGCTGCGCGAGATCCAGCCAGCGGCGGCCGGCCGGCCCTTGCTCGAGTGATCGAGCCCGTTGCCCCGGGTGCCTGCGGCAAAGCGAGAAGCGTGCCCACGTCGATCCTCGCTAAGCGGTCCGGGCAACCCGTGGCCTTCCCGCCGGGCGCGGCGCTAGTTACTGGATCGAGCGAAGGCTCTCTTCGATCTGCTCCTCGGTGTACTGGTCGGCCCTTGCTTCGATGATCAGGATGCCGATGCCGTCGTCGGTCTTGAAGCTCCCGCTCGCTTGGATGTACTCGGCGTTGGATTGCGTATCCTTGCCTTTTTGGATGGTAAACGTCGCCGGCTGCCCGCGCACCTGCACTTCGATCTGGCGCGACTCCACATCCCTCAAGTTCCGCTGCGCCTTTCCTTGGGTTTGGAGCTGGGTTTCGAGTTGGGCTCGCGCCTGCTCCTCGTTCACCGCCGGTCCTCCCGACAGCTCCATGAGGAAGGCGCTGCCGGCGCCATTGCCCGCTTCGTAGATCGCCATTTCCACCCGCTGGTTGACAAAAGGCACGGTCACGCCAATCGACTGCTTTGGCTCGAAACCCTGCGGAAGCTGGATCAACACAATCTTGTCGCCGGCCGCCCTCACCTCGGCCGGGTCCAAACTTTGTTGTACGTTGAGCGCACCCTTGCCGTACCAGTAAATCGCCACGCCGCCGCCGCAGCACAAGAGCAGCACCAGCCCGCAGCCGATGCCCAGCCCCCAGAGCAAACCGGAGCCGCCCTGCTTGCGTGGAGGGTACGCCTGGCTGGGGAAATTGGGGTCCATTGGGTCCATTGCCATGACGGATCACCCTCGAAGTCGGTTCGCGTAAAGGGTTGCCAATGCCCCCACCCCACTTTTGGGAGCGGGCCGCATTCTCCGCCCAAGAATGCCCGCTGTCAAACAACGTACCCGCGGCCCCTGCCGCTGCCGCCCCTGGCGACGCCTTGCCCGCTTGGGCACAATAGGAATAGTTCGCTTGACTGTTCGCTTTCTTTAAGAAGCCCCGACTTGAGAATCCCGCACGTGCCGGACCTCCTCGAACTTAGCCACGAGCAATTCCGCGGCTGGCTGGGCGAGCGCCAGGCGCCCGCCTATCGCGCCGACCAGGTCCGGCACTGGCTGTTCCAGAAGCGTGCCGCCGGTTTCGACGAGATGACCGACCTTGCCAGGCCGCTGCGGGCGCTATTGGCCCAAAACTTTCGAATTTGGACAACGACCGTCGCCAGCCACAGTAAGGCCGCCGACGGTACCGAGAAGCTCCTGTTGGAGCTCTGCGATGGCCAAGCCATCGAGTGCGTGTTGATCCGGGAAGGCAAGCGGCGGACGGTCTGCATCAGCACCCAGGTGGGTTGCGCGATGGGCTGCGTGTTTTGCGCCAGCGGCCTGGAGGGAGTGGTGCGCAACCTGACGATGGGCGAGATCATCGAGCAGATGCTCAGGCTCGATCGGCTGCTCGGTGCCCGGGAGCGGCTCAGCCACATCGTTGTGATGGGCATGGGCGAGCCCCTGGCCAATCTCGACCGGCTGTTGCCCGCCCTGGAAGTCGCCGCCAGCCCGGCTGGGCTGGGAATCAGCGCGCGGCGGATTACGATTTCGACCGTCGGACTGCCGGCCGCTCTGGACCAGTTGGCGGCGGCGGACTGCCGCTACCACCTGGCCGTTTCGCTGCACGCCCCCAACGACGAGCTGCGAAACCGCCTGGTGCCGGTGAACCGCAAGATCGGCATCGACGCGATTCTGGCGGCGGCCGACCGCTATTTCGCCCGCACGGGCCGGCGGCTGACGTTTGAATACGTGCTGCTGCGCGGGCTGAACGATCAGCCGCGGCACGCCCGCGAGTTGGCGGCACGGTTGCGGACTCGGATCGCGATGTTAAATGTGATTCCGTACAACCCGGTCGCGGGCCTCCCCTACGAGACCCCGTCGGACGAAGCACTGGCAACGTTTTTGGACATTTTGCGGGAGGAAGGAATCAGCGTCCAAGTGCGGCAGCGCAAGGGAGATCGGATCGACGCCGCCTGCGGGCAGCTCCGCCGCAGCCGGCTGGCGTCGGCCGCCGGCACCGCCGGCTGACGTGCGGTCCGAAAGCGCGGTCGCTGGCCCGCTTTTGGCCGGACCGCGCGCCGGGGCAAAACCCGTGCGGCCCTGCGGGGTTTCATGGCATGGGCCGGACTCTGGTCTCCGCGACTCGTTTGTCCTAGACTCATTGGCTGCGGAGCAACGAGGTCTTGGTGGTGAATGGGGACGGGGTTGGCTGTTAGTGAATCATCGGCCCGAGCGTATGCGCTGCGCGACCCCGACGTGCGGCTGATGCTGGAAGTGCGCGACGGCAGTGCGACTGCCTTCGAGGAATTGATGCTGCGTTACCAGACCCGGCTGGTGACCGTCCTGGAGCACCTGGTCGGCCGCAGGGGCCAGGCCGAGGATCTGGCCCAGGAGGTTTTTCTACGGGTCTACCGGGCGCGGAAGCGTTATGTCCCTGGTTCGAAGTTTTCCACCTGGCTGTTTACGATTGCCAACAACGTAGCCTCGAATGCCCTGCGTTCCCGCTCGCGGCGGCGGGAAGTCAACCTGGACGCCAGCGAGAGCGGCCCGCTGGGGGCGAACCCCTTGGACCACCTGGCTCAAGCCGCCAGCGGCCAAATGCCGACTCGACAAGTAGATATGACCGAATTGCGAGAAGAGGTTCGCCGCGCCATCGACACCTTGAACGAACGGCAACGCATGGCCGTGCTATTGAGCAAGTTCGAGGGAATGAGCTACGCGGACATCGCCGAGACGATGGAGACGTCGCCGCAGGCCATTAAATCGCTGTTGTCGCGGGCTCGGGAGAGCCTGCGCGAAGTGCTGGAGCCGTACCTGGATCGCGGTGACCGCCCGCAGGCAACCTGAAACGGTGACAACCCGAACAGTGGTACCCTGAAACCGTGGCAACCTGAATGAACGTGCCCCTCTCGCCACAACCCGAACTGCCCGCCCTGCGCGAGCAACTGGTGGCTTACCTCGACGGCGAGCTCGACGCCGATGCCAGCCAGCGGATCGACGAGCTGCTCTCGACCGACCCGCGCGTCAGGCAAGAGCTCTCGCAGTTGGAGCGCACCTGGGACTTGCTCGATCGGCTGCCCAGGGCCGAAGTGGAGCAGAGCTTCACCCAAACGACGGTCGAAATGATCGCCGTCTCGGCGGCGGTGGAAGTCGAGCAGGAGGAGGCCGCTCTGCCCCGCCGCCGCCGGCGCGGCATCCTGCTCGCCGCCGGCGGCATGTTGGCGGCGGCGCTGGCCGGCTACTGGTTCGCCGGCGAGCTGTTGCCCAATCAGAATGAACGGCTGTTGCGCGATCTGCCGGTGATCGAGGACCTGGAAGCCTACCGTCAGTCCACCGACTTGGATTTCCTGCGGCAGCTCAAGGAGGAGGGTGTTTTTACCGACTACCAACCGGGGGACCCCGATGGCTGACGTTCCTTCCTATCCGCGGCGGCCTGCGAAGGCGTGCCTGGCTGCCCGGCCCTTGCTGTGGCGGTCGGTCGTGCTGGCGGTGGCCGCGGCCTGTTCGCTTGGTTTTTCGGATCCTCGCGAACTGACCGGCCAGCGGCGCGAGAAGGTCGAGCGGATGACGCCGCAGGAAAAGCAGCAACTGCGCCGCAAGCTCGACCGGTTCCAGAGCTATGCGCCCGAGGAACAACAGCGGATGCGCGACCTGGAGGCCGCTTTGCGGGCAGATCCTGACGCCGACTCGTTGCGCCAGGTGCTCGACCGCTACGACGAGTGGCTGGCGGAGCTCCCCGCCGCCGAGCGTCACGAGCTGTTGATTCTCGAAGGGCCCGAACGAATCGAGCGGATCAAACAGTTGCGTGGGGAGCGACTGGAGAAGCAAGATCTCGATGCGGTCGCGAGGTGGAATCGAAAGGTCGAGCAGCGAGTCGGTGACCAATTGAAGTCCACAAAAGGACCGCAGTTCGAAAAAATGTCTGAGCAGCTCCAGCGAGCGGAGGTTTGGCAGACTTTCTGGCTCGATGAGGATGATACGTTGCGTAACGATCTCCTAGCCGACCTGCGTGCGTCACTTTCCGAGTGGCCGCGCCGCCGCCTGGATGAGGCCAAGAAGGTCGATGAGGCCAAAAAGGTCGATGAGGCCAAAAAGGCAGAAGAGGCCAAAAAGGCAGAAGGGGCTAATCAACGCGATGAAGCCGCTGCATATCGACGCGATGGATCCGAATTGGGAAGACTATGGCATGGTTGGTGGAGGCAGACTTGGCCGCGAAGCCGGGGTCCGATTCGGCCGCCTGTCAGCGACGAACAGGTCAAGAAATTCAAGCGGCACGCTGAGAAAGATGGCCGTGCCTTGATCAACAAGTCGGGAGAGCAGGTGCGGCGCGAGTGGCAAATGTATCAGCAGGGACCGGACGGTCCGCGCCGCCCACGGTCACCCGGCTCGCCATCGCCGGGCCCTGGCCGCGGACCTCGCCGCCCGCTGGATTGACCTTGCTGCGCGACGCCAGTTCAGCCGCCGTCTGAATCGCGGGCCAGCCAGGTGAACAGGTACCAGGCCCTCGGCGTCGTGAGATCCAAGAGGGCGTCCAGGTCCGACCGTTGTTGCTCGCTTCGCGCGCTGAGGGCGAAGTCGAACAGCCCGCCTGGCCGCTGGTAGCGGACCACCTGGGCCGTGCGCTTGTCGAGCTTGGCCAGCTCCAAGGCCCGCTCGATCGCGTCTTCCACAAATCCTTCCCGGTCGACCAGTCCATTGGCCAAGGCCTGCCGCGTAGTGAAGACCTGGCCGGTCGCCACGCGCTTGAGTGCTTCCGGGTCCTTGGCGAACTGGGGCCGGCCCGACTTGACGATCTCCTTGAAGCGGTTGAAGCTGTCGTCGACCAGGTCCTGGAAGATCCGCCGCTCCTCGTCGGTCATTTCCCGCGCCGGACTGCCCATCTGCTTCAAGGGATGGCTCTTGATCGAGTCTTCTTCGATCCGCCACTTCTCCAGCAAGCCGGCGACGTTGTAATGGGGAATGACCACGCCGATCGATCCGGTCCAGGTAGTCGGCTCGGCAAAAATCGTGTCTTCGACGGGGCCGGCGGCCATCGACATGTAGTAGCCGCCGCTGGCGGCGATGCCCCCCATGCTGACGACCAGCGGCAGCTTCCGCTCGCGCACCAGCTCCGTCAGATGATGGTACAAGTAATCGCTGGCGGTCACCGTGCCCCCCGGCGAATTGACCCGCAGCACGATCGCCTTGACGCCGGGATCGTTGCGGACCTGTTCGATCTGCTTCTTGACGAAGCCTTCGCCGTCGAGAATCGTCCCCTCCACGGTGATGATCGCCACCTTGTCGGCCCCGTCGCGGGCGAGCGAATGGTACTGCTCCTGCACCCCCTCGCCGGACGAGAGCGATAACGAACGCGTCAAGCCGACCAGCCCTACCACGATCACCGCCACCATGACCAACGAGAACAGCGCGAACAGCCGCGACACCAGCCGCAGGGGGCTGAACCGCTTCGCGGACCCCAAGCCAGTGTGTGCTGGATCGTGCCCGGCGGCCGGCTGGGCGGGAACTGAGTTGTCCATCGAACGGCTCCTCACTCTTGCGGGCAAAGTCGGTTTTGCGCTGCCTGGCGCCGGGCGGCCACGAGGCTGCCTCCAAGGCTTACTTGCTCATTATAGAGACTGCCGCGGTCGGCCGCCGGGCAACTCGGCCGCTGCTGTTGCCACCAGACGCCCCGCGGCGGTAAGCTACCTTGCTGAATCCAGGCCGCCGGCATTGGGCAATCGGGCGGCCAAAGTCGATCGCTTGAAGGAGTTGAGCGTGTTTGTCGCGGCCTCTACCGAGTGTTTCCCCGAGCTTAGCCTGGATGCTGCCCTGCAGCGGCTGGTCGATCTGGAGTATTCGCGAGTCGAGATCGGCATCCGAGAGTCCGGCAGGCAGCTCAAACCCTCCGACGTCCATGCCAACCTGGAACAGGCGGTCCATGCCTGCCGCGACACGCAGCGGTTGACGCCCGTATCCTACTCGGTCGATATCCAGGCCGACGGCGATGAGTACTACGCGCAGTTCGCCAGTTGCTGCAAGCTGGCCAAGACCACCAAGGTGGTCACGGTCACGGTGCCGGCGGCCGAGTTAGGCACGCCTTTCAACGCGGAGGTCGAACGGCTCCGCGAGTTGGTGCGGATAGCCACGCTGGAGGGCGTCCTGGTGGGGCTCAAGACCGAAGTGGGCCGCGTCACGCAGGATCCCGACACGGCCGTGGTGCTCTGCGATAACGTCAAGGGCTTGTGCATTACGCTCGATCCCAGCCACTATGTCTACGGGCCGCACGCGGGGGGCAGCTACGACCACCTGCTCAAGTACGTGTGCCACGTTCAGCTTCGCGATACGAGCAAGCGCGCCTTGCAGGTGCGCGTGGGGCAAGGCGAGATCGAGTATGGCCGGCTGATTAGCCAGCTTGGCAAGTTCAAGTACAACCGGGCCCTCTCGGTGCACATCGTCGACGTGCCTGAATCCGGCATCGACCATGCGGCCGAGATGCGAAAAATGCGGCTGCTGCTGGAAAGCCTGCTTTAGTCGTGTGGCCAGCCGATGCCGCGATGACGTTCGCGACGTGAAAAACGCCGCGAACTGTGCTAGAATCCTGATTGGATGTCGATAACCAAACGGATGATGATTAGCATGGTCTCCGAAACATTCAATGAGCTTGCCAGTTTTCACCGGTTCATCAGTGACCGGCTTCAGAGGGACGATACCCGGCTCTCGCCGGAAGAGGCTCTTGAGCTTTGGCGTTCGCAGCATCCGTCCCCCGAAGAATACTCCGAAACCGTCGATGCGCTGCGCGAAGCGCTGGGAGATATGGAGCGGGGAGACACGGGCATGCCTCTTGAGCAATTCGACCACGAGTTCCGCCGGAGACGCAATATCGGCGATAACTCATGACAACGTATGCCATCTCGCTTCTACGGCAAGGCCCCGATTGCTTTTCCCGCTTGCCAAAGGTATAAACGGCTGCTGATGCATTGAGCTCTGCGCGGGGCCCTGGCTTGACGCGAAAAGGAGCCGACTGTGATCACGATGCTCGGCAGCAGCCGCCGATGCTGCGACGGCTGGACGCGACGCGAGACGCTGCGGGCCGGCGCGCTGACGGCCCTGGGCGGATTCGGCCTGCCGCAGTTCCTGGCCGCCCGCGAGGCGCTGGGCTCGACCGCCCCGCAGGGAAAGGCCAAAAGCGTGATCGTGCTCTACCTGCTGGGCGGCGCGGCCAGCCAGGACATGTACGATCTCAAGCCCAACGCGCCCAGCGAGGTCCGCGGCGAGTTTAACCCCATCGACACGGCAGTCCCCGGTATCCAGGTCTGCGAGCATCTGCCCCAGACGGCCCGCTGGATGCACCGCTCGGCCATCGTCCGCAGCGTAAACCACAAGGCGGGCTGCCATAACACGCTGCCCAGCTATACCGGGTACGAAGAGCCGCTGGACAACATCGTCTCCACCAAGGACACGTATCCCCCCAGCATGGGCTCGGTGTGCGAGTACTTGAGCCAGCAGCCCGGCGTCCTGCCCGCCTATGTCTATATGCCCTGTTACCTCGGCTGGGGCCAGTCGATCGTGCGGCCCGGACCCTACGCCGGTTTTCTGGGCCGCCGCTACGATCCGATGTTCACGGAGTGCAATCCTCACATCGACAAGGATGCCCCGCGCGAGTCGCCCGGTCATCCCCAGGTGCTGCGGGGGCAGCCGCGGATCCCGGACAGCGTGCTGGGGGAAGGGCTAACCATCGACCGGCTCAACTCCCGGCGAGGACTCGTCGAGCAGATCGACCAGCAACTGCGCTTGGCCGAGGGTCAAGGGGCCCTCGATCAGTATGCACGGCAGCGGCAGAGGGCCTTCAGCCTTTTAACTTCGCCGGAGGCGAAGGCGGCCTTCGACCTGGATGCCGAGGACCCCAAGCTCCGCGAACGCTATGGCCGCACCCTGTTCGGCGAAAGCGCGCTGGTGGCCCGGCGGCTGGTCGAGGCGGGAGTGCGCTTCGTCAACGTGACGTGGGACTGCTACTGGGAACGGCTGCAGCTCCAGCACGATTGCTGGGACACCCACACGCGCAACTTTCCGATCATGCGGGAGTACAACCTGCCCTACCTTGACTTGACATACGGCGCCTTGCTGGACGACCTGGACAGCCGGGGAATGCTGGACGAAACACTGGTCGTCGTGATGAGCGACTTCGGCCGCACGCCGCGGATCAACGGCAATGGCGGGCGGGACCATTGGACTTTCTGTTACTCGATCCTGTTCGCCGGCGCCGGTATCCGCGGCGGCACGGTTTACGGGGCCTCCGACAGCCAGGCCGCCTATGTCGCCGACAAGCCGGTCAGCACGGCCGACATCTGCACCACGATTTACCAACTGCTGGGCATCGATCCGGAGACGACGGTGCCTGACAAGTTGAACCGCCCCGTGCCGATTGCCCATGGCGGCCGGCCGATCCACGACATACTCGCCTGACGCTGCCCCGCGGAGAGAAAATGTCTCGTCGATCGACATCGCGATTCCGGCGGCATTTCGCGGGGCACTGTGCGCTGGCGCTGGTGGCGGGACTGTGGGCCTGCGCTGCCGCCCAGGGCGGCGATGCGGGTCCGGCGGCCACCGCAATCGTCTCCTTGGGCGTCGAGCCCTGCGAAATCACGCTATCTGGCAACAACCGCCAACAGCAGTTGCTCTTGACGGTGCATCGAGCCGACGGCCGCCTGCTGGACGTGACGCGGCTGGCGGAGCTGTCGATCGAATCGCCCGGCGTGGCCCGCGCGGTCGATGGCCGGCTGGCAGCGGTGGCCGACGGCGAGACCGAATTGACCGTGTCGCACGCGGGGCTCGAGAGGCGGATTCCCGTGCGCGTGCAAGGCTGCGATAGCTACCCGCCGGTCCACTTTGCCAACGACGTGCTCCCCCTGTTCTCCAAGCTGGGCTGTAACAGCGGCGGCTGCCACGGCAAGGCCTCCGGGCAAAACGGCTTCAAGCTCTCGGTGTTCGGATTCGACCCGGCCGCCGACTACGACGCGATCGTGAAACAGGCCCGCGGCCGCCGCTTGTTTCCGGCCAGCCCGCGGCACAGCTTGCTGTTGGCCAAGGCCACGGCCCGGCTGCCGCACGGCGGGGGACAGCGGATGGCCGAGGATTCCGGAGATTACCAACTGCTGCTGGCCTGGATCGCGCAGGCCGCCCCGCTCGGCGACGACGATGCGCCGTCGGTTGCCGCGATCCGGGTCAGCCCCAGCCAGCGCGTGCTGGCGCCGTCGTCGCAGCAGCAGATCCTGGCCACGGCCGTCTATAGCGACGGCAGCCTTTGCGACGTGACCGCGGCGGCCACGTATACCACGAATGCGCCCCTGGTGGCCGACGTCCAATCGGGCGGGCTGGCCGAGACGGGGCAAGTGCCCGGCGAGGCGGCCATCACGGTCAACTATATGGGTCATGTAGCGGTGGTGGCCTTCCAGGTGCCGCGGCCCGAAGCTCCGGCGGTCTATCCTGACCTGCCAGTGCACAACCCGATTGACGAGTTGGTCTGGTCGAAGCTGCGCAACATGGGCATCTTGCCGTCGGAGCTGGCCGACGACGCCACGTTTCTCAGGCGTCTCTACCTGGACACGATCGGCACGCTGCCGGCGCCCGAGGAGGTGCGGGCCTTCTTGTCCGACCCGGCTCCCGATAAGCGGGGCCGGTGGATCGAGGCGGTGCTGGCCCGCGACGAATACGCCGACTACTGGGCGCTCAAATGGGCGGATGTCCTGCTGGTCGACCGCAAGCAGCTTGGCGAGCGCGGGGCGTTCGAGCTGCATCGCTGGCTTCGGCGGCAGTTCGCCGCCAACCGGCCGTACGATGAGTGGGTCCAGGAGCTGATCACGGCCGGCGGCAACTCGGCGCGCGAGGGCCCGGTGAACTTCTTCCGCGCGGTGCGGACGCCGGAGGAACTGGCCCGCAACGTGAGCCAGGCCTTCCTGGGCGTGCGGATCGAGTGCGCGCACTGCCATCACCACCCCTTTGAGAAATGGTCGCAAACCGACTTCTACGGCCTGGCCGGGTTCTTCAGCGGGATCGAGCGCAAGACGATTTCCGAAGGGCGCGAGCTGGTTTACCACGCCGGCTATCGCGAGACGCGCCTGCCGCTCACCGGAGCGGTCGTCCCCACGCGTCCCTTGGACGGCCAGGTTCCGTCGGATCTCGAAACAGTCGATCCCCGGCTGCGGCTGGCCGAGTGGATGACAGCCCCTGAAAACCCCTGGTTCTCCCGGCTGGCGGCCAACCGCCTTTGGAAGCACTTTTTGGGACGCGGCCTGGTGGAGCCGGAGGACGACCTGCGGACGACCAACCCCGCCACGAACGAGCCGCTCTTGGACCATCTCGCCAGGCAGTTGGCCGCCGACGGCTATGATCTCAAGTCGTTGATGCGGTTGATCCTCAACTCCCGCGTCTACCAGCTTTCGTCGGTGCCCAACGACAGCAACCGCGACGATGAGCAGAACTTTTCGCACTATTACGTCAAGCGGATGCCGGCCGAGGTGCTCCTGGACGCGATCAGCCAAGCCACCGGCACCAGCGAGGTCTTGGCCGGTTACCCGCCCGGCACCCGTGCCATCGCGCTCTGGGACAATCGGCTGCCTTCGTACTTTCTGGAGATCTTTGGGCGGCCCGAACGCAACAGTCCCTGCGAGTGCGGCCGGTCGAGCGAACCGACGATCGCCCAGGCTTTGCACCTGATGAACGCCCCTGAAGTCGAACAGAAGATCTCCAGCGCCGGCGGGAGTGTCGCCCGACTGCACGATGAGCACAGCGATGATGCGAGGATCGTTGAGGAACTGTGCCTGGCCGCCCTGGGGCGACGTGCTACTGAGCGAGAGATCGACGTGGCCCGCGAGCTGTTTTCCCAGGCGCCGCGGCGAGAGGCCGCCGAGGATTTCCTGTGGACGTTGTTGAACTCCTACGATTTTCTGTTTGTGCACTGACAGCCGGTGGACCGTAGCCGGCAGCCATTGAGGAACGTTGCCATGCTTCCCGCCTTTTGCGATGGAATCGACCGCCGCGGCTTCTTGCGCGTGGGGTCGGTGGCCGGTTTGAGCTTGAGCCAGTTCCTGCGCTGCAAGCAGGCTGCCGCGGCTGAAGGCCGCGAAACGCGGGACGTCAACTGCATTTTCATCTTCATCGTGGGAGGCATGCCGCACCAGGACATGTGGGACCTCAAGCCTGAGGCGCCCGCCGAGATCCGCGGCGATTTCAAGCCCATCGACACGGCCGTGCCGGGGTTGTACGTGTCCGACGTGCTGCCGCGGGTCGCCACGGTCACCGACAAGCTGGCTATCCTGCGCGGGCTGACGCACGGCGACTCGGATCATGGCCGCGGCTTCCACGTGATGATGACCGGCCTGGCGCCTGGGGCCGGCGACTTCAACGGCAATCAGAACAACAACCAACACCCGTGCTTCGGCTCGATGGTGGCCCACCTCGACCGGGGGCCGGGCGCGTTGCCTCCATACATCTCGGTGCCCAACTTCCTCAACAGCGGCGGCCCGGCTTTTCTGGGCGCCGGTTGTGCGCCGTTTGTGATCGAAAGCGATCCGGCCGCCCCCGATTTTTCCGTCCGCGACATCACGCTGCCGGAGGAAATCACCGACCCCCGCAGCCAGCGGCGCCAGGCCGCCCTGCGGCAGGTCAACCGCTTCCGGCGCCGAGTCGAGGAAATCAGCAGCCAGGTCAGGTCATTGGACACCTTCTATGAGAAGGCCTACAGCCTGATGACTTCCGAGGCGGCCAGGCAAGCTTTCGACATCGGCCGCGAAGCCGACTCGGTCCGCGAAGAATACGGCATGACCAGCCTAGGGCAGTGCTGCCTCCTTTCGCGCCGGCTGGTTGAGGCCGGCTGCCGTTTCGTCAGCATCGAGAACGGCCACTGGGACACGCATCGCAAGAACACCGAGAGCCTCCGCGAGCTGCTCGTGCCCAGCTTCGACCGGGCCATCGCGGCCCTGCTGACCGACCTGGAGCGGCGCGGCCTGCTCGACTCGACGCTGGTGGTGATCACCACGGAATTCGGCCGCACGCCACGGATCAACGAGCTGGCCGGCCGCGATCACTGGCCGCAGGCCTTCTCGATCTGCCTGGCCGGCGCGGGAATCAAGATGGGCCAGGCGGTCGGAGCGACCGACAAGCATGCGGCCTACGTGGCCGACCGGCCGGTCACGCCGGCCGATATGGCCGCCACCATCCTGACCGTGCTGGGAATCGACCCATTGACGGAACTGGAGACGCCCTTGGGCCGCCCCGTTCAACTGGTCAGCGGCGGACGTGCCGTGGCGGAAGTCCTTTCGTAGCGGCGAAGAGCAAGCCACCGATGTTGAACGGCCGGTTTTCCATGAGACGTTCCGCGATCCGCTGGGGTTCGATCGGTTTGCTGGCGGCCTGGCTGGCCCCCGTGATTGTCTGGGCCCAGCCGGTGCCGTCGCGCGAGCCGTCCAGCACGCACATCTTCCCGGCGGGCGGACAACGTGGCACGGTCGTCAACGTCCTGGTGGGCGCGGAATGCCTGCCGCCGGCCGCCCACTTCCACGTGCTCGGCGAGGGAGTGCAGGCGCCGGCCGTACTGGGAGACAAGGTGCCGGGGAATAACGAGCCGTCGCCCCGGCGGCTGCCCACCGAGATCCCGATTTGCTACCCGAAGCAGTGGCAATCGCGGATCGAGATTGCGGCCGATGCTCCGTTGGGCAACAGGCACTGGTGGCTTTCGTGCGCCCGCGGCGGGACCGGCATCCGGACGTTCGTGGTCGGAGATCTTCCGGAGTTCATCGAGAGCGAGTCGAACTCCAGCCCGGAGCGGGCCGAGCGCGTCGAGCTGCCCGTGACGATCAACGGCCAGATTGCCGGCGAACGCGACATCGACTATTTCGTGTTTTCCGCCCGCGAAGGCGAAGTGATCACCTGCGACGTGGCGGCGGCCCGGTTGGGATCGCCCCTGGAGGCGGTCGTCGAGCTGCGCGGCGCCGATGGCCGCCGCCTCTCGGTCGACGAGTGGCGGGTGGGAAGCGACCCGGTGCTGGCGCTGCGGGCGCCGGCCAACGGCGACTACCTGCTCTTGATTTCGAACCTCGGTGTGCATGGCGGGCCGGCCCACGTCTACCGGGTCACCCTCGGCAGGGCCGCTTATCGGGCCTTTGCCTTCCCGCCTGGCGGCCGGCAGGGCGAATCGCGCGAAGTCGAGTTCTTCAGCTTGACGGGCGACGGATCGTTTACAACCGTTCGCGAGATGGTCCAATTCGACAGCCGGGCGGGCCAGTTCTGGTGGCGGGGCGGCAGGCCGGACACGAACCCGGTATTGTTGGAAGCCGGCGATACCCGCGAGCACGTGGAGAGCGAAGGCAACGACTCGGCGGCCTCGGCCGAGCTGCTCGAGCTGCCCGTCAACGTCAGCGGCCGGTTCGGCTCGGCCGACGATGAGGATTGGTTCGCCTTCCATGCCGGCGCGGGCCCGGCCGTGTCGATCGCGTGCCGGGCATTTCCCCCATGGCTCGACGCGCTTCCCTGCCTGGAGCTCTACGGTGCCGAGGGAGCCGTGCTGGCGGCATGCCGCAGCGTCGACGGCCCTGACGGCGTGTGCCGGCTGGAGTGGTCGGCTCCGGTCGAAGGCGTTTACCAGGTGCGCGTGCGGGACATGGGGCAGCATGTTCGCGGCGGCCCCCAGTTCGTCTATCGCCTGTCGCTGGAGACCGGCCGGCCGGACTTTTCGCTCATGGCTGGGGCCGACGTGGTCAACCTGGTGCAGGGCGAACGCGCGGAGCTGGAAGTGCGCGCCGCGCGCAGCGGCGGCTTTGCCGGCGCGATCGAGTGCAGTATCGAAGGGCTGGAGGAAGGAGTGCGGTGCGAGCCCGTGCAAATAGCGGCGGATCAAGGCAGCGTGAAGCTGGCGTTCACCGCCGAGGTCGATGCCCGTCCGGGCGACATGCTGCTGCGGGTCGTGGGCCGCGCGGTCGATAACCCGGAGCTGACGCGGTTTGCGGCCGTGCGGCATCTTGGCTGCGACGCCGAAGGAATCGCGATCGACTCGCCCACGATCGACCGGTTGCACCTGACCGTGCAGCACCGGCCGGTGTTCCGGTTGTTCTGCAACGAAGCCTATCAGTACGCCCATCGGGGTACGGTGTATCCCTACGCCGTCGAGGTCGAGCGATTGGCCGGTTTCGAGGGGCCGATCACGCTTCAACTCGGCGATCGGCAGAACCGCGATCTGGACGGCATCGAGTTCTGGGAAGTCGTGGTGCCCCCCGGCACGACGCGGGGCAATCTGCCGGTTTACCTGCCCGAGACGATGCACATCAACGTGCAGTCGCAGTCGCAGGTCTATGCCCAGGGATATGCCCTGTTCACCGATCGCCGGGGACAACAGCAGTCGCAGTTGATCGTCTCCGAAAAACGCTGCATGCTCCGCACGCTGCCCACCGTGGCCAGGCTCGTCGCCCGCGAGCGGGAGCTTGTCGCCGAAGCGGGCGGGTCGGTTGAATGCCATTTTGAGCTGGAACGCACGCCGGCTTTCACCGGCCCGATGCGGATCGAACTGGTTGATCCGGCGAGCGGGTGCGGGATGACGGCCGACCCCGTCATGATCGCCCCCGGCGAAACGGCCGCGACGCTTACCATACACCTTGCCGGCGACGCCCCGGCCCGTTCGCTGTTGCGCTTCCGCGGCACGGGCCAGATGCCGGGGACCGTCGCGGTTGTCAGCGAAGCGGCCGTGGCAGTCCGCCGTAAGTAGCAGGCACACTCCGTGTGCCGTAGCCTTCTGACTTCTGCCCTCTGGGCACTGGGGCACGCTGACGCTTTGCCCCAGCCCCCCGACGCTGACTCCTGACGCCTGACCCCTGACTCCTGTCCTCAGCCGCGCTGTTTCAGCATGGGCCGCTCGAGCAGCCGAGGGGCCTCTTCGTCCACGGTGTGCAGCCCGGTGGCGAACTCCAGCTCGTTCATCGTCCGCTCGGTCTCGATCATGCTGGAGGCCACCTGGTCGACCTGGCCGGAGATGAAGTCGGGCTCCTGGCGGTTGACGGCCAGCTCGCTTAGCGATTGGATCTTCGCTTCCAGCCGGTCCAGCTCCAGCTCCAACAACTCGAAATTGCCCTGCGCCTTCTGGTAATTGGCCAGCCGGTCGCGGCAGGTCGCCAGGTTGTCCTCGAGCGTGCGCTGGATCCGTTCGCGCTGGCTGGGATCGGGATAGGAGGCTTCAATGGTCGCCAGCCGCTCGGTAAGACTCTCGATATCGAACTTAAGCGATTTTTCGCTGGTTTGCTCCAGGAACCGGCCCAGCGCGTGCCGCGAGTAGAGCAGCCGCAGGTAGATCCACAACAACCGGTCGAGGCCGGCCACATGGAACTCGTCCAGCGGCAGCCGCGGCTCGCCGCGGCCCGGGTTCTTGAGATCCAGCGCGATCTTCCGCAGCGCCAGGCAGCGGTCGCGCAGGCTCTTGTAACGGGCCAACAGCGGCTTGGGCAACTCGTCCATGATCTGGCGGAGCGTCTCCTCGGCCTGCACGTTGCTCTGGCTCCGCTGAGTCTTGGCTTCCTGAGCATTGACGTAGCTCTGAAACTTGGGGTGCGTGCCCAACAGACCCAGGTAGGTCAGCTCGGCCGCCAGCACCAAGGGCACGGCCACGTCGGGCACGCTGAGAAAGGCAAAGCCCATGCCGCCCAAAAAAGCCAGCAGGTTCCAGCGATTGGTGAAGGCCGCCTTGAGGTACTTGCCCAGGTTCACGCCCATCACCTTTTTGGAAATCCGCTTGAGCCGATCGTGCCAGGCGTCCGCCGCTCGCCGTGCGGGCCGCCGGACCGCCGATTATCCTGCCCTGCACGCGGCCGATTGGCAAGCGCCCCCGCAGCATGTTACTGCTCGGCGGAGCGGCTTTCCTCCAGTTGCGCGATCAAGTCGCGGATGTAGAACACGGTTTCCTGGAAGCGAGGCAGCCGCTGCATCTCGTGGCTGGGGCGGTCGGCCGGCTCCACCTGCAGCTCCTGCAGGATCGTGCCGGGCGAGTTGCTCAAGATATACACGCGATCGCCGAGGAACACGGCCTCCTCGATCGAATGGGTAACGAAAAACACCGTGGCCTCGGCCTCGTGCCAGAGCCGGACCAGCAGGTCCTGCATGTTCATCCGCGTGTTGGGATCGAGGGCCCCGAATGGCTCGTCCATCAAGATGATCCGCGGCCGCAAGGCCAGCGTGCGCGCGATGGCCACCCGCTGCCGCATGCCGCCCGAAAGCTGGTGCGGGTACTTGTGCTGGTCGACCGCAACGTCCAGCCCTACGTGATCGATCCATTGCCGTGCCAGCTCGTAACGTTCGCCGCGCCGCACCCCATGGCACTCCAGGCCGAAGGCCACGTTGTCGAGCACGGTGCGGTGGTCGAAACTGGTGTAGTCCTGGAACACCATGCCCCGGTCGGCGCCCGGCCTGGCCACCGGGCGGCCCAGTACCAGCACTTTTCCCGACGTGGCCGGATGCTGGGGCTCCAGGCCGGCGATCAGCCGCAGGATGGTGCTCTTGCCGCAGCCGCTGGGTCCCAGCACACAGACGAACTCGCCCTTGCCGTGCAGGTCTTCGACGACGAACGTCACATCCTTGATGGCGGTGAAGGCGTTGGGCTGCCCGGCATGATAGGTCTTCGCCACCTGGTGGAATTCGACCACCGAGGGGCGCTTGATCTCCTCGGCCGACCGCACATGATCGAGCACCTCGCCCATTCCGACTAGGTGACTGGCGTGCGGCGGACTGCCGGACGGCTGCGTGGCGGCCTGATCCGAGGCAGCCGAGGCGGAACTGCGCTGGTTAGCCGTCATGCGTCGGTGCCCGCCCCGCCGGCTGGTCCAGCGTGACTGCGTGCCGCCGGATGGCCGCCGGAGTGCACAGGACCGGCGGGAGCGGCCGCGGGTCGGATGAACAGGAACTTCAGATTTTCCCAACCGTGCAAGAGCCAGGCCGCCAGGTAATGGAGAATCCCCGAGCCGCCGTAGCGGTAGGGGAACAGCTCGCGCTGGATCCAGAACAGGAGCCGATCGATGGCCAGGGCCACCAGCGGGATAATCATCAGCACCAGCAGGATATGCGCCTTGGGCCCGCGCCTGAACGAGGTGTTGATGATGTCGCCCAGTCCACCCGTCTCGCCGCCCAGCTTGATCACTTCGGCCAGCATGATGTAACCGAAGGCCAGCCCGAACAACAGCCGCAGCGAGTTGAAGATCGAAGGCAAAGCCAGCGGCACGAGCACCTTGAGCACGACCTGCCGGCGGCTGGCGCCCAGGGTAAAGGCCGTGTCGACGTAGGCCCCTCCCACGTCGGCGATGGCCCGCGCCGTGTCGGAGACAATAAAGGCCACGGCCGCGATGAAGATGAACATCACCTTTTGCATCTCGCCGATCCCGAACAGCGAGAAGGTGAGCGGGATCAAGGCGGCCATGGGGATGTTGCGTCCGAAGATCACCAAGGGGGCGAAGAAGGCGTTGGCCCAACTGAAGCAGCCGCAGATCACGCCCAGCGGCACGCCGACCAGGGCGGCCAGGCCGAATCCCAGGGCCACGCGGCGGAGGCTGGCATAGGCGTTTCGGGTCAGCGCCCGCTCGAACCACAAACTTTTGAGCGTGGCGAACGTCTCGCCGGGACTGTTGAGCTTGACGGGACTGAGGATCCGCTCTTCCGGTTCGCCCGCGGTGACGAACCACCAGGCGCCAAAGCACAACGCCAGAGACAACAGGGGAAACGCCACCGCCTGCCAGAGCGGAGTCTCGCCGCGCAGCCTGAAGAACCGCCGAGTTCCGGCGGTCCACCACGACTCGGGCCGCACCAGGCTGCCGGGCTCGGCCAGGCGCCGCTCGTCGGTCGATGGAGCGGCCATCACTCCCTCTCGGCGGTCACGATCTTGATTTCGACCCGGCGGTTCTTGAAGTGGTTGTCCGGGTCGGTCGAGTCGGCCGGCTCGTCCCAGCCGGCGCCTCGGACGTTGAGCTGGTTGGGGTCGAGCTCGAACTTGCGCACGAGCGCTTCTTTCACCGCGTTAGCCCGGTTGTGCGAAAGCTCCTTCACGAGGTCGGGCGGGGCCTGGCCTTTCATCGAGCCGTCGGTGTGGCCCGAGATGACGATGCGGGCGCCGCCGAACTGGCCGGCCAGCTTGCCGATCTCGTCGAGGACGAAATCGACGTTCGGATCGTAGAGCCTCTCGACCGTCTTGCCGCCGACCTCCTCGGTAATCTTTTTCTCCAGCTCCCAGCTATTGGGATAGAAGTGAATGATCACCGTGTTGGTCAGAATCTCGTCGGCTTCGACCACTAGCTCGGTCGGCTTGGGAGCGAAGGCGACCAGGTACTCGTTGCGCTGGTTCTTGTACTTGTCTTCCTGGCCCAGCTTTTCGATGATCGAAAAATCCATCACCTGGTCGAAGGGGACCGGCTGGTGCGTAATCGATCCCACGCGGCGATACAGCGAATACGCCTGCTTCCAGACGCGCTCGAAATTGGCCGGGTTGTTCTGGTTCATGAAGAACTGGTAGTTTTCGGCCCAGTTCGTGTTGTGGGCGTCGGCAAACATCGCCAGCGTGTCGGTGGCCGGGATGTTATAGCCCTCGGCCATCAGCTCCGCGCAGCGTTTCTTCTTCGCCTCGTCCTTGAGGTCGACCATGGCGTCGAAGATGCCGCGGACCAGGCCTTCGAGGATGTCCGGATGGTCCTTGGCAAAGTCGGCCCGGGCGAACCAGACGTCGGCAATCAATTTGTTGGCTTCTTTGGTAGTAACTCGCAACTCATTTCCGCGCACTTTTTCGAGATTGTAAATGTCGGGCGCCCAGGAAACTACGCCTGAGAGGCTGCGATCCTGGTTGAAGGCGGCCGCGGCCTGGAAGGCGTCGTCGGTAAAGACCATCTCTACCTCCGCAGGCTGGACGCCACTAGCGACCAGCATGTTCAAGAGGAAGTAGTGCGATGGAGAGTTCTGCGCCAGCACGATTTTCTTGCCCCGCAGATGTGCAATGGTCCCGATACTCTCGCGCACGACGATCCCGTCGCCGCCGTTGGACCAGTCGACCTGCTGGTAGATCCGCGGCATGACACGGCTATCGGTCGGTTTGCCTTGGGCATCGACGATCCGCTCGAGGAACAACGGCAGCATGTCGAGCGTGCCCCAGCCGATATGGACATTGCCGGAGGCAAAGGCGTCCTGCATGAGAAACGGGTTGTCGATCAAGACCAGCTCAACCTTGAACTCCTCTCCATCGGGAGTCTTCCAAACGCGGCCCGCCTTGAAGCCGTCGTTGGCCAGGATGATCGGGCCCCAACCGGCCCAGACGTTCAAGGCGAAGCGGACGGTGTTGTCTTCGAGCGCCTGGTACTGCGAAGCGCCGCGGATGGCGGGCAGCCTTTCGGAGGGCTTGAACTTGTACTCCGAAACGGTGGTCACGCCGGCCGGCCCGGGCTGCTCGACCGCTTGCTCCATTTCGCCCGCTCCGCCACCGCCGGCAGCGCCTGGTCCACCGCCAGCGCCTCCGTTCGGCCTTCCGGCTTCCGGGGCGAACAGGTCCGAGCGGTAAATGGCAAAGCCCACCAGCCCGATCACGACCAGGCCAAGTACGAGGAAAAAGGGAGCCTTAGGTTGTCCTGCCATGGCTTGTTGCCTCCCGAAAAGCCGTGTTGAATGGGTCGATCTTTAGCCGTGGAAAACCGTCTTGGGACGCGCCTGCTCCATCGTGTGCAGGATCTGCATCAAGTCGTAAGCCGTCAGCTCGTACAACAGGCGCGTCACCTTGTCGTGCAGCGCCGGCGGCAGCTCCGGCTCCACCTCTTTCATCAACTTCACCAGCCGCCCCTCCTGGGCCGCCAACTCCGACTGGTCCACTTGACCGTCGGCCATGGCCTCGATGAACGAACCGAGCCGCCGGGCCTGCCGCTCGATCACCGGCTTGTTGGCCTGCTCGTCGAGCCAGGTCGACCGCCGCTTGGGCCGGGCGGTCGCGGCCGGACGGCGGGCGATTTTCTTGCCGGCCTTTTTGCCCGGCTTGTGATTCGTTCGCGCCAGCTTTTTCTTGCCTTTGGCCGGCGCGCGGATTTTGCGCTTCAGTTTCGTCTTCTTCTTGGCCATGTCGGTGGTCCTCTGGTTCGGGTGGGTTATTCCTCGAGTAACTGCCTGATTGCCACCATCCGCTCCTGCAACGCCGACCGCCCCGGCCCGCCGCCCAACCTGGCCCGCCAGGCCGGCGTCAGGAACGACTGCTGCGTACATTCCAGCACGGCGGCGATCTCCTGCAACTCTTTCTCCAGCCCCTGGGCGGACGGGATGAACTCCTCCAGGGCCCGCTCGACGTCGTCGCGTGTCAGCTCCACGCGGTCGGCCGACATCGCCCGGCGCTTGGCGGCCAGCACGATGCTCTCGATGTCGGCCCCGCTCAGATGCCGCTCCGGATCGACGTCGGGCAGGGCCGCCTGCGGCAGCTTCACCTTGTTCTTCTTGGCCATGGCGGCGAACATGGCCACGATCTCGCCCCGGTCGTGCGGATAGAACAGCGGGATGTGCACCTCGGCGCGGCCCTGCCGCTTCAGGTCGATCGGCAGCAGGTCGGGCCGGCTGGTCAGCAGCATCCACACGATCTTGCCCCGGTAGCGGGTGTCGCCCATCTGGCTGGCGATCATCGAAAAGACCCGGCTGGAGGTGCCCGAATCCCCCTCCGCCCGGCGGTTGCCCAGGGCGGCGTCGGCCTCGTCGACGATCACCACGACCGGCCCCAGCGAGCGGAGCACCGTGAGCACCTGCTCCAGGTTGCCCTCTGTCTCGCCAACGTACTTTGAACGGAAGTTGCGGAGCGTCACGCAGGGGATGCCGATCGAGCCGGCGTAGCACTCGGCCATGAACGTCTTGCCGGTGCCGACGGGCCCG
>JBBDNX010000358.1:0-4396 GCA_040877345.1 Pirellulales bacterium | reverse complement strand
CGTTGCGACAACAGCCTGTCGCGCCGCTGAATCGGTTTCGTCCACATCTTGGCAATAGGATGAGCGCTGTGTCTCTGGACCGGCGTCGCGTACGCATCGAAGATCAGCTTCAGCGCCTCATCGGCGAGGGACCGGCCGGGTTCTTCCGGGACGCGTGCCGCCTTGCAGATGATGGACTTGATCTCGAGGCCCGCACGAGTCTGGTGTGGCACTGCGCCCGAGAGATTGAAAGCGGCATCTTCCAGGCACTCAACCCGGTTGCTCCGTTCGATGAAGAGGCGAACAGCACAAGAAAACGAGCGGCTCAATGCCAAGCGATTATCGATACGCTCGAGCTTCCCGAGAATGACACAGCGATCGACTGGTGGCGCAAGACCTCGCTTCACACGTTTGCCCACCGCGACAACCTCGGGCCGGGTCGACCCTTCACGCCGGGCAATTGGGAGCTCTTCACCTCCGCGCTGAGCGTCATCCTTGATCGCTTCGAGGCACGTTACGACCGAATGCTGGCTCGGCTAGACGAACTGTTGGCAATGACTCCCACACAAGCAGGAAGGGAGACCGCAAGACTGCTCTGCAGTGTTCCGCCGACGGGGCAGGCCACCGCGCTCCGCTACTTCTTCCAGCGTGCTGATGAGTCCTGGCTGACCGTGTTGCCGAAGTGCATCCTGGACAATCCGCCGAGACCTGAGCCGGTCCCGGATCAGCCTGGCTATGTTCGGTACCCCGTCTGGCACGCGGCCAGTTACCTCGCAAAGGTCGCCGACAAGCGTCCCGTCGCGGTACATCGACGCGTGATGAAGATCCTCGGGTTGAACCCACCGAACCCACGGATCCACGTAGACCTGATCAGCGCCGCCGGTCATTTTCCGCCAGAGCTCCTAGCCGAGTGGGGAGAGGCAGAAGCGGACTGGGTTAGGGACCAGCCCTACCTGTCCATGACCCTTCCCCGCCATCTGTCCGGCGCCGTCCAAGTACTCACGGCGGCACGTCTACGAGGCCCGGCCTTCGCGCTGGGAAGTGCTCTACTTGAGCTGCGTCCCGAACCGTCGGAGCTATACGGCGAGCCCGGCCTTCGGATGTCGAATTACGACTATCGCACGGCATTTCGGACGGTCGGACGTCACTTGGTTGAACTCGATGCTCATAAGGCAGTGCGCTTGCTGACGTCACTCCTCGAAACCGCCGTACTCCAGACCCACCCTGGGGACGCGGCACATTGGTCGAGGATTTGGCTGGACTCCGTCGGTAGCCCGCCAGATGGCGGACGGACTACCACACTGGGACAGATGTCGGCAGGGCTGCGAGATGTTTTGGATGTGGCTGCGATCGACGCCGACCACGTCATCTGGGCTGTAGAACTACTGAGCAGCCACGCGACAGCGTCGTCCCTGTTCCGTCGCTTGGCCATCGACTTGGTCACTCACAAGCGCAGCTTGGCCCCGGGGTCTGCCGCAGCGGCCATCTGCGACCCAGCGACCTACTCTCAGGACACGCTGCGCGAAGCGTTGCAGTTGCTGGTCGACGCAGCACCCGACATTGACGATGGGGTGGCCAAAAGGGCAGTCGAGGCGATTAGTCGCTCCGAACTGGAAGCCGACGTTCAGTCAGCGTTGATCGGGCACCTCCAGACCCTGCGCGCAGGCGTGGTGCCTCCCGCGGTGGCCGATCACCTGGGTCCGCGCGCTTCCTGGAGCCGCTACGAGCCGGAGCCCAGTCCCATCGACGTCGACACGATGAAGCGCTGGCCCGTCTCTCGCGTGCTGGCGTACATGAGCCAAATCGTCGACGGTGACCACCACAGCGGCGAGGGTCTGATGCGAACCTTTGAGGTGGTGGTAGCCGCGGATCCAGGCCGGTTCTCGGGGGCAGGCACGCGGCTATTGGTCTTGAAGCCCGGCTCGATGGATCGGTGCTTACACGCCCTGCGCGAACGCGCGCGGGAAGGTGCCAAGCTCAACTGGGGTGCCATGGTCCGCCTGATCGAGGCTGGGCTTGGCGCGGAAGGCAGTTGGCATCAGGCCGAACGCGTTGAGACACGCAAGTCGGCAACCTGGCTGCTCATCAACGGACTTGAGGGCGGCCAGTTTCAGCTCGGCATCCGGAGTCGGGCCCGCATGTGGGCGATCCTTCGGGCACTCGCCGCCGACCGCTCGCCTACCCATGACGACGAGAACCGCCGACCCACGGGTGCGGTCGATCTCGGCTACCTCACGCTAAACACAGTGCGGCCCCTTGCGGTTTTCCTGATTACGGCCTACGCCACCTGGCTCAACGAACAGCACGACGGTCCGAGGCGCATGCCGACGGCGGCGCGAGCGCTGTTGGTTCAGCGACTCGACGATGACCCTTCAGTCGCTGTGTGGTCGGCGATCGGCGAACGAATTGCTGTCATGTATTGGCTGGACCGTAACTGGCTGATCAGTACCCTCCCCCGCCTGTTTCCCAGCGATCCGTCACGCTCGGAACTACGCGATGCAGCGTGGGAGGGCTATCTCAACTTCCGAAATGTATATCTCGATCTGTTCGTTCATCTCTTGCCCGAGTACGCAAGGTCGGTCGAACGGATCGCGGACACAGCGACTGCTGAGGAGCCCACGGAGCCACAGAAGCGGCTTGCAGAACATCTGCTTCTCCTTGCCAAGGCTGGAACAGTAAGCCCGGACAGCACTGATGGGCTCCTGCGGCGCTTCTTTGAGCTCGCGTCGGCAGCACTCGCTGCTGAAGCGCTCCACCAGTTTGGATGGCAGTTGTGGGCGACGCGAGATCAGGACAGAGACGTCGATGAAAAGGGCCGAATACGAGTGTTGTGGCAGGCCGTGGCTTCATGGGCCGCCGAAGGGCTGCTGCCAAAGCAAGTCCTCGGCGGTTTTGGATGGTGGTTTGCTTCAGGCCAGCTGGACCACGAGTGGTCTAGAGAGGAACTCGAGCGGCTGGTCGTGGATGATGTGGGCATCACTGAGCTCCACGTGGTATTTGAGCGCCTCAGAAATCTGGTCCCCCAGGATCCACTGGGTGTGGCGCGCATTACGGAGGCCATCGTGGCGCGAGAACTGAGTGACGATGGACTGCACAGCGACGATCTCCGCGCCATAGCTTCGGCGGTCCTCCAAGAAGACTCGGAGGCGCGGACGTACGGTGAAGCGCTCGTTAGCCGAATGCGAAGCCGGGGCTTCTCGACCTTCCCCGATGCCTGAGACCCAATCGTCTGACACCTGACTTGACACCTAACCAGGTATCACGAAATGGGACGGAACGGCATGGCATGGACGCCCGCAGTGGCGGATCTGAGCGTGAGGTGGGTGGCCTACGGGGTTCGAACCCGTAACTTTCGGAGCCACAATCCGATGCTGCGTGAACAACTGACTCACAGTCATGTCTTCTATGCCAACGCTCCTCAGGTGACGATGTCACGACGGCAGCCCCCAGTGACCCAACTATGATTTGAGCAACATCAGCACTGCACGGTAGGGACCCCTTGGCGGCGATTCGACACGTTCTAATTGAGAACTTCCGCGGCTTCGAAGAACTCAGCACACCGATCAGGCGCATGGCTCTCGTCACGGGCGAGCCGGGCGCTGGTCGGTCGGACTTGATTGAAGCGCTGATCCGAACTCTAGACCCCGACTACCTACGGAGTCGCCGCGCCGATGATCTGGACTTTCACCAGCTCGACACGTCCCGCGAGGTGCGGGTCGAGGTGGCCGTCGGTCGGCTGTCAGATGCAGCGCGCATCGCGTACTCACAACACATCGAGCTGTGGGACGTTCGCGATGAGAAGCTGATTCCGGAGCTGGCCATAGGGGAGACGCGCGATCCAGATCGGCATAGGGAGGTCGTCCGCTTCGGCTACCGCTTGGTCCTGGGTGACGATGGCCTGCCGGACGAGCGACGTTACTGGCCGAAGCATGCCCGGCCAGCAGAGGGTCACTACCCCGCGATTACGCGAGCGGAACGCGGCTACGTCCCGTTTTACTGGCAGCGCGGGCTGACCCTTCGACCGTTGGATCTATCGACCCGGGGCGAGATGCGCGACCTGATCGACAGTCAGGACGGAGAAAGCTTCGATGAGGCGATCCGGAGGTTCATGAGCGGGGTCGTGACGAGTGCCGCGGAGTTCTCCGATCAGCAGAGAGTGGCCGCCGCACTACAGCAGCTGCTTGCGCCTCTTCGATCGGTGCGCCGGTTTGACAAGGATCAGCCGGCGTCCTCCCTCGTCCAATTCCTGCCGGAGGGTGGCGCACCTTCCGGACTCCTTCGGTCGCTTGCAGCAGCCGTCACGCTCGAGGACGGACCGAGTCACCTCCCAGCGTGGAGGCATGGCACGACCCTACTGGCGGCGATGCGGGGAGGCATGCTCTATGCCTCTGCTACGAGTAAGGCAGGCGCAATCGTG
>JBBDNX010000357.1:0-4409 GCA_040877345.1 Pirellulales bacterium | reverse complement strand
CGGCCATCACGGCGGCCATCACGCCGACCAGCGCTAGTGAGACCGCAACCGCTCGAATCAACCCGGAGTGCAGCGGCACGGTTCGCTTTTTTGGGGGAGCCATTCTGGTCAGTTGTCCTATCGAAAAGGCGGCCCATATTTTACAGTCAGTACAGCATGACGAGGGGCATTTTGCGTGTCAAACGCCAAAGCAAGGACGCCAAAAAACCAGGAAGAACAGAAAACGACGAGCGCTACGAGGAAGGGCCTCTCGCCAAGGCGCGAAGAAAAGACGGACGAGGAAAACCACCAAGAACACTAAGAGCACCAAGACGACGCGGAGGTGCCAGCCCGCCTGTCGCCGGCAGCATCCTGGCTACTCACGTATTGGTTGTCTTTTTCCTCTTCGTCCCTTGGCGCCTTTGCGCCTTTGCGAGAGGCCTTCTTTGTCGTCGCCTTCGTGCTTCTTTCGTCCTCGGCGTGTGCGAGAGGCCTTCTTGGTAAAGTTTCTGGATCACCGGGATGAATCGACTCACGGCTGAACAGGTGCGGCGAAATCTGGCCGGACGCGACCGCTGGCAGGCGTTTGAAGGGCATCGCCGCAGGGTCACGGAACTGTTGACCGGCACGGCCCGCTCAGCGGCCGACCGGCTTTGCGTGCTCGGCGCCGGAAACGCCAACGACATCGACCTGGGCCAGCTTACGAGCGCCTTTGCCGAGGTGCACCTGGTGGATCTCGACTCCGAGGCACTCGATTTCGGGCTGCTCCGCCAGCAGCCCGCCATGCGGGACAGGATCCACCTGCACCGGCAAGTCGATGTCACCGGCGCCTGGGACTTGCTGGCCGCCTGGTCCCCCGAGGCTCTCCCCACGCCGGACGAGATCGATCGATGCATCGAACGCGTGACCCGCTTTGCCGGCCCGGCTCTTCCGGCACCCTTCGACGCGGCAGCCTCCGTCTGCCTCGTAAGCCAATTGGTCGAAGGAGCCGTGGCCGCTCTGGGCCACCATCATGCTCGCCTTTTGGAGCTGATCGTTGCCATCCGCACGTCGCACCTGCGGATGCTGGCTCAACTTGTCCGGCCGGGCGGCCGAGGCCTGCTGGTGACCGATTTTGTTTCGTCGGACACGGTGCCTGGGCTGGCCGATGCGTCTGAGCAGGACTTACCCGCGATGGCCGGACGGTTGCTGGAGGCCGGCAATTTTTTTCACGGCCTCAATCCGCAGGTCCTGCACCGCGTGTTCACCGCCGATCCGCTGATTGGGCCGCTGATCGAAGAGTCCCGGCTCCACGGCCCCTGGCGGTGGGACCTCGGTCCCAGGATGTATCTGGTGGCCGCCATCGAGTGCACGCGGCGATGGTAGAATCAGTTCCGCCAGCTCGCGCGAAGTCACCCCAGCCGCTTGCTGAACACCAGCATGTCGTCGCCGTCGCGGTAAAAATCCTTGAGCGTCGCGGCCTGCACGTAGCCATGCTTCAGGTAGAAGCGGCGAGTCAGCTCGTAGTGCGGCTGCGACGAGGTCTCGATCAACAGCAGCCGCCCCTCGAGGGCGCGGATCGCATCTTCGGCGTGCCGGAGCAGCGAGCCGCCGATCCCACGGGCCTGCAGCGTCCGCGAAACGGCGATCCAGTACAGGTACCAGGTCCGGTCGGTCATGGCCGCCGGAGCAAAGTAGGCAAAGCCGCCGACGAGGTCCCCTTCGACATAGCTCACCGAGTGGTGACCCAAGACGTGATTGGCGGCGTGGAAGTCGACCAGCACCTCTTCCAAGGCGGTGATCTCGAGCGGCCGGAAGACACCCGTTTCTTGGGCCAGCACGAGCAAGCCCGGCGTGTCGGACGGCTGAGTGGGACGAATCGAGCAGGTGTTCAAGCCAGCACGTCGGCGATCACTTCTCCGTGCACCAACGGCAACGGGCGATCGAGGTTGTCACGCACCATCAGGTGATGGTCGATGCCCAGCAGGTGGTACATCGTGGCCAGCAGGTCCTTGGGGCTGACCGGATGATCGGCCACGTCGGAAGCGTGCTTGTCGGAGGCGCCCACGACGCGGCCCCGCGCCACGCCGCCGCCCGCCATCCAGGAGGAGTAGGCGCGAGACCAGTGATCGCGGCCGCCACCTTGGCCGCTGGTGATCTGCGGCGTGCGGCCATGTTCGCTGGTGCAGACGACAAGCGTGTCGTCGAGCAGGCCTCGCTGGTCGAGATCGGTGATCAGCCCGTACCAGCCTTGATCGAGCCCGGGGCAGAGCTCCTGCCGCATGCGGGGATAGTGGTTCCAATGGGTGTCCCAGCCGCTGCCTGCCAGGCCGTACTCGTCCCAGAACAGCGTCACGACGCGGCTGCCGGCCTCGACGAGCCTGCGAGCGGCCAGGCACCCCTGGCCGAACAGCGTTTCGCCATACAACTGCCGCGTGGCTGCCGGTTCGAGCCTGACATCCAGCGCCGTGCGCAACTGGTCCGACTCGAGCAGGTTGTACGTCATCTCGCGATAGCGATTCATCTGCCTGCCGCTGCTGGAGCGGGCCAGGTCCTCGCGAGCCTGGTCCAACTGGCCTACCAGCGAGCGCCGGCTGTTCAAACGGTCGAGCGTGATTTCGTTTTGCAAGCTGGTCGCGGAGGGGACGACAAAGTGGCTGTCGCTCGACAGGCCGATGTAGGGATCGTTGTCCGTGTACGTCTGTTGGGCAAGCGTCTTGGTGAGACCCTTGGTGGCCGTGCCGACGAAGTCGGTCCAGATCGGGTTGTATTCGCCGCCCAGGAAAGCGGCGTAGGGGCCGGCCCTGGGGACTTCGCCCACGCGGCGGCTGCTGAACTGCCACGGCAGCGCGATGTTCGAGGGGACCGCCGGCGGCTTGCCGGGCTGGTCCTTGGCTCGCTGCGAATCGATAAAGTCGACCACCGAGCCGAAAAAGGGCCAATGCCGCGGATCGTGCGGGTTCAATTCCATCGGCACGTCGATCGCCGGCACGCCGGTCAGCGCGAAGGCCACCCCGTGCAGCGGGTAGGGGTGCGTCAGCGACCGCAGCACGGTGGTGCGGTCCATGACCTTGGCAAAGTTGGGCAGCAGCTCGCAAACGTTCAGCCCCGGCAGGCTGGAAGGGATGCAACCCAGCTCGCCGCGAATCTCGACCGGCGCATCCGGCTTGGGATCGACCGTTTCCAGTTGGCTCGGCGCCCCGTACAAGTGCACCAGGATGATGCTCTTGGCCTTGCCGAACGACCGGGAACGGGTCTCGCCCGCCCGGGCCGAGGTCTCCTGCCACTGGACCATGTCGGCCAGCGTCAAACCGGCCAGCCCTAGGCCGCCCACGCGCAACCAATCGCGGCGGGTCATGCCTCCGCACAGTTTCCGCGTCGAACCGAGGATGTTGAGCATGGCGGTTCGCCTTGGCAGGGGATTCTGTCTGAATCTATCGGCAACGGCTTATAGGTTACCAAAAGCAAAGGGGGTTGGGAACAGGGGGAAGGGGGGAAAAAAGGAGGAAGTGCGAAGGAGGAAGGAGGAATAGGACCTTTGGACTTAGGACTTTGACCTTTGTTCTTCGCACTTGGCTGGTTGTCACGCGTACCAAGTAACGCTCTATTGGGCCCTGCCGGCATTCTGGCTGGCCGTCACGGTACCTCCGAATTCCAGAATCGGTGCATGGACGCCAAGCTCAATCCGGCGCAGCGCGAAGCCGTGACCACCCTCCAGGGGCCGCTCTTGGTCCTGGCCGGGGCCGGCACGGGAAAGACGCGCGTTGTCACCTACCGCATTGCCGAGCTGATCAAGAGCGGCGTGCCAGGTGGGCGGATCCTGGCCGTCACCTTCACCAACAAGGCGGCCGGCGAAATGCACCAGCGGGCCGCCGGCCTGTTGGGCAAACGGCTGAAGCCCGATCAGAAGCCGGAGATCTCCACTTTCCATTCGCTCTGCGTGCGGATCCTGAGGCGGCACATCCGCCACTTGGGCTACCCGGCCGAATTCGCCATCTACGATCGCGGCGACCAGGAAAGCCTGGCCCGCGCCGCCCTGCGCGAGATCCGTGTGCCCGGTGAAGTGCTGCGGCCGGGAGACCTGCTGCAGATGATCGGCCGCTGGAAGACCAGGTCGATTGGGCCGGCCCAGGCGGCCGCCGCGGCCCAAAGCGACAAAGAGCACCTGGCGGCCGCCGCTTACCGCCGCTATCAGCAGTCGCTCAAAACGGCCGGCGCGGTCGACTTCGACGACTTGCTGTTGTGTACCGAAGAGTTGTTCAGCCGCTTCCCGGCGAGCCTGGCGGCCGAGGCCCGCCGCTTCAGCCATCTATTGATCGACGAATACCAGGACACCAACGGCTCGCAGTATCGCATCATCAAGGCCCTGGCGTCCGGGCACCGCAACCTGTGCGTGGTGGGCGACGACGACCAGTCGATCTACGGCTGGCGCGGGGCCGACGTGGCGCACA
>JBBDNX010000356.1:0-4420 GCA_040877345.1 Pirellulales bacterium | reverse complement strand
TGGCAGCCCAGGCAGTGACGGGCGAACAGCGGAGCGACCTCGTGCTCGAAGAACTCGGGGCTGGCTGCGTCGGGGCGGCGCTCGTCGCCGGGCGAGCTCGGCTCGCCGGCCACCAGGCGCCCCGCGGCACCGATGTCAAAGGCACACAGAAGCACGACGCCCGTCCGGGCCGCCAACTGGATCGCGTGGGCTGGCACGTTTCGCGGCAACATTCCTGGAATCATGTTGTCTGTCGAAGCCTCCGGGCCAGGCGGCCGTCCAGCGGTTAAGCGTATCCTGGCTCGATCGGTCATACTAGCCCGCGGGCGCTAGCTGGCCCGCTTCGAGCGGAAAGAACTGGAGGGCGTCGGTGCTTCCGGCTAGTGTGGGTGCATCAACGAATGAACCGAGCGACCAGGAGTGCAGCGATGAGCCTCGAACAACGGTTGGACAAGCTGGAGCGGCGGCAGAGATACCTGGTTACGGCCGCCTTGGCGTTGGGGACGCTGGCCGGCGTATTGGGTCAATCGCGGCCCGATGAGCCGGGCGACGTCAAGGCGAAGCGTTTCGTCGTCGTCGACTCGAAGGGCGCCGAGCGGGCCGAGCTGGGCATCGAGGACGGCGCGCCGTCGCTGGTGCTTTACAACTCCGCCGGCCGGGGGGTCGTGCGGTGCGAAGTGCCGGCGGTTCCGGACAAGCCGGCCCTGTACCTGGTCGATCCCGAGCAAGGCACGTTGGAGCTGGCGCTCACGATGAACGGCCCCGTGGTGCACCTCAGCGACAAGACGGGTCCGCGCGTGCGGCTGGCGACGAACGAGCTGAACGCGCCGCTGGTGGCCGTGTACGACGAGAAGGCCAAGGTGCTGTTCCAGGTCAGCGCCGGGCCGTAGGGCATGAATCAGTGAACGACTACTTTGGTGCCGCCGCTTACCACAGCCGCTTGATGCCGTAAGCATCAAGGATCGAATCGGCACTAACGAGTGGAATGTCTTCGACCAGGGCCTGAGCCACCAACAGCCGGTCGAATGGGTCACGGTGATGGAACGGCATCGTCGATACCGCGGCAGTCTGTTTGATCGTGATCGGCAGAATGACAAATCCATTCGCTTCGATGCCGCGCCGGATAAACACTTCGTAGGGCGCGTTTAGGCTCAGCTTCCCGATGCTGATTTTTATGGCAATCTCCCAGTAGCTCGCAGGACTGACCAGTTTTTCGTTGTCAGTGTCGAGAATCAATGACTTGGCATAGTCGCAGAGTAAAGCGTCTCCGAGCACGAACCACAAGAATGCGTGCGTATCGAGCAAAAGCCTCATGGCATGTAGTCTGCGAAGTCGCTTAAGTGCTCATCGTCGTCAGCGACGATCGTCGCCATGCCCTTGCAGTTGCCGAAGACCGGCTTGGGCTTTTCCGACAGCGGAATCAACTGAGCAACCGGTTTGTCGTCTCGGGTAATCACAACTTCCTCGCCGGGCAGCAGCTTCTCGATCAATTCCGGCAGCTTTGCCTGGGCTTCCTCGATCGTCACCGTCGTCATGGCTCGCTCCTTGTCTTCAAGGCCTCACCGATCTTCTATTCTACCTTAACCGATTGCCGGCGCGAGCAGGGAAATCCGGCTCTGCCGCAGGGCTGCCGCCGACGTGGCCAACAGGCGCCTCGTTTGCGGGTCCTGGCGCGCGTGGTTAGACTGAGAGCGCACCGCTTTGTGGCTGGGTGGCTGGGGCAAAGCGATAAGCGTGCCCCAGTTGCAATGTGAGGAGGCTATTTTTCGGCCGATCCTAAAGCGCGTTGGGGCTGGAGCAGTCGGTTCGGCGGGCTTCGCAAGGGCCAGGCAAGGAGTTGAGACGATGAAAACCGCCCAGGGGACG
Source organism: Pirellulales bacterium (assembly GCA_040877345.1). Lineage (GTDB taxonomy): Bacteria > Planctomycetota > Planctomycetia > Pirellulales > JAICIG01 > JBBDNX01. Next base: position 2,575 of record JBBDNX010000356.1, on the reverse strand, counting down.
ACGGTCATCAAGCATGGCAAGCTGGTCGACGGCACCGGGCGCCAAGGGGTCGACGACGCCGTGGTGGTGATCCGCGATGGAGCGGTCGCCTACGCCGGGCCGGTGACCGGCGCTCCGGAGGCGCCCGCCGACGCGCGGCAGATCGATGCCCGCGGGGGCACTATCATGCCGGGGCTGGTCGAGGCGCACTTCCATGCCACTTACTTCGACGTGGCGGAGCTGGCCGACCTCGATATCAAGTATCCGGTCGAGTACGTCACACTGCTGGCCGCGGCCAATGCCAAGCTGGCCCTCGAGTGCGGCTACACGGCGGCCCGCAGCGGCGGCAGCCTGCACAATATCGACGTCTGGCTGAAGAAGGCGATCGACAACGACCTCTGCCCGGGGCCTCGCCTGGCTGCCAGCGGCCGCGAGATCTGCGGCGCGGGCGGGCTGATGGACTGGAACCCGGAGCACCTGAAGCTCGGCATGGAAGGCCTGATCCTGCTGATCAACGGGCCCAACGAGGCGCGGGCGGCCGTCCGCAAGCTGGTCAAGGACGGCGTCGAGTGGATCAAGACGTACCCCACGGGCGACGCGGCCTCGCCCGATTCGGCCGACCACCACACGCTCTGCATGACGTTCGACGAGATGGCCGCCGTGGTTTCCGAAGCCCACAACTACAAGCGCAAGGTCACCGGACACTGCCGGGCCAACCAGGGGATCAAGAACGCGCTGGCGGCCGGCTTCGACACGCTGGAGCATGGCACGTTCATGGACGCCGAAGCCCTCGACATGCTGTTGGCGCGCAACACGCCCGTCGTGCCCGCCTTGCAGTTCGAGCTGGCCAGCGTGGAGCGGGGCAAAGAGTTCGGCCTGCCCCAGGCGGTGATCGACGGCCACCAGGAGACGTTGGAGGGAGGCGCCGAGAGCGCCCGGATGATTCTGAACGCCGGGGGCCGGCTGGGGATGGGAGGCGACTACGGCTTTGCCTGGAACCCGCACGGCACTTACGCTAAGGAGCTGAGCTTCTTCGTGAATTACGTCGGCTTCAGCCCGCTCGACACGATCCGCTGCGCCACGAAGACCGGGGCCGAGATCATGGGCGGCCAGCGCGAGTTCGGCACCGTCGAACCGGGCAAGCTGGCCGACCTGCTGGTCGTCGACGGCGACGTGCTGGCCGACATCCGCATTCTGGAAGACCGCCGGCGGTTTCTGGCAGTGATGCAGGGGGGCGTAATCAAAGCCGGGAGGCTGGCCGCCGAGCCGGCGGCTTGAAGCCGAGCGATACCCCCCGTCCGGCGCAGCCGCTCGGCTCCTTGGCCGATGCGGCGCGGCGAATGTCATCCCAACCCGAAGCGCCGCAGAGGGTTACATGCCGCCCGCCGGCCGGCGCGCCAGCGAAGCCTCTATTTGGGGCGCGGCCGCGGGAGTCCGGCTCTCCTATACTTCGAAGGCGAGATTCCCCGACTCCTAATCCCCCCGACGAGGCAACGCCTGGTGCTGACCACGGACGAGAGCAAGACGACAAGTGATCCATTTCCATCTCCTCTCGAGGCCGTTCAATCGGCGGATCGCTCGGCGGGGTCCTCAAACGTCGGAAGGAATGTGCTGGGCTGGTCGGTGATGGGCCTGGGCGTGGTGGGCCTTGTCATGCCGATCATGCCCGGCTGGTTCCTCATCGGCTGGGGCGTGATCCTGTTGGCCCCCAGCGTGCCATTTTGCGCCCGGCTGCTCGACAAGGTGGAGGCCAAGGTGCCGCGGTTGCGCGCCACCATCCGCCGCTTCCGGCATCGCGAGCGAAGTTGCTAGCAACCAGCAACTAGGCTAGGGATCTGCATCGAGATTGAAGACGAAGTGGTTGAAGTGGTTTGGCTCACCTTCAGTCACGCGTGCCTCAAGCGAACCCACGTAGCTGTATTTCTCTGGGAGAAGATTCTCACCTTCCGCAAAAGGGCCGATATGAGAGCCTTGGGGCGGTGGACCGTGCTTAACGATCACGACGTCGTATTGGCCGGGAAACGCACCCTCGGGCTGTTCCTTTGGAGGCAGGCCGGGCTCGTCTTGACGCAGGTACGTCCTCAGGATGAATCTGCCTTCTGCGTCAGTCATGCCAAAGGCCAGTCTGCCTTCGAGGTCCCGGTTAACAAACGTGACCTTAGCGCCCTCAACCGGGCTTCCATCCATTGTAACGTTGCCCGTGACAGGTACCAGATATCCCGTGACATACACCACAGTAGGACGTGCCTCGCAGCCTAGGGCGGTAGCGAGCCCAAAACCAAGTAATCCGAGCGTTCCATATCGCATGTCAGACTCCTGACGCCTACTTTCCGCACATCGCGTCTTGAACAATAAAAGGTGTCAGGAACCTTTGTACTTGCGGGAGATGACTTATTCTGGTACAGTCTCGGCATGGGAAGACCCAGGCGAGCTGCGCGGGGCGGGCTGATTTACCACGTGCTCAACCGCGCGAATGCGCGGATGGCGATCTTCAAGAAGGACGCGGACTACGAAGCCTTTGAGCGAATCGTCGTCGATGCGGTCGAGCGGACCGAGATGCGGATCCTTTCCTACTGCCTGATGCCCAACCATTGGC
>JBBDNX010000355.1:0-4436 GCA_040877345.1 Pirellulales bacterium | reverse complement strand
AATCACCCGCCCCTGCTAGCCGATTTCCAGCGGGCCTTGGTTGGCGACGGATTCGAGCTCCACTGGCCCCGGGTTACCCCGCGGTGAATTGAGCGGCCTGGGCCCACCTCGAAGGCACTGCTTCTCGGCCCCACACGGCGGGGCCTCCAAGCAGTGGCACGCCGCAGGTCCGCCGCAGGCGGAATCTATGACTCCTGCCGCAGTGACCCGCTTACGGGGTGATGGCCCGCAGCACGTTGCGGATCGGTTGGCCGGGTATGTACACCTTGGGCCGCACGATGACCGGCCGACCCACCATCACCGGGCTGAAGGCAGTCACTGGCGAATAGCTGGTTACCACGGGGCTGTACCTCACCACGGGGCTATAGGACACCACCGGGCTGTAGCTGGTCACCGGACTGTAGCTGGTCACCGGACTGTAGCTGGTCACCGGACTGTAGCTGGTCACCGGGCTGTAGCTGGTCACCGGGCTGTAGCTGGTCACCGGGCTGTAGGCTGTCACCGGCCTGTAGGTCACCACCGGGGGGCTATAGTACGTCGTGACCGGTGCATAGCTGCGTACCACGGGGCTGTAGGCAGTCACCGGCCGATACGTGGTGACTGGAGCCGACGTGACGACCGGGGAATAGCTGGTCACCACGGGGCTGTAGCTTTCGTAGACGACCGGCGCCTCGGAAACGCTGTACGTCGAGACGTACGAGGGGCCGACAATCGGGCTGTACGTTTCGACGTACACCTGTCCCATCGCCGTGGCCGCGGCGGTCAAAATAACGAGCGCGGACAACAAAGCGGCAACTCTCATCGTGCGATCCTCCTTGCAAAGAACACGGGTGCAGCGGGTTTCTCACTCATGGCGACCGAACCGATTGTAACCTGGGCCGTCAATTCGGCAACTGCTCCGGGTCCAAGATCGGTTTTTATCCTGATCACTTCCGAAAACTTGCCCGGTTCACCGCCGGCCACGAACGTCATCGGGAGCAGGTGCACCTTCTTTTCGCCTTCCGGCAGCTCGAACTCGAAATGCTCGTTGTCGCACTCGACGCCGGTAATGCGGAACGGCTGCTTGCCCTGCACGACCAGTTGACGGGTGATCCGCTGGCCCGGCGCCACGCTTCCCAGCGAGAGGCTCGCCGGGCTGACGCTGAGCTGTGGAACTACCCGCCCTTCGACCATCAGCGGCACTCGCGACATGCGGCGGTCGTTGGTCAGCAGGAGCAGTTGTTCCCGCAGGTATCCGGCCGGCGCATCCTGGTTGAGCTGCACAGCGAGCTCGTAAGCGTGCTCGCCGGCCCGGCTCGGTGTCTGTGCCCAGGACACATCGAGGTACGGGATCTTCGGCTGGACGTCCACGATTCGCCAGTCGGAGCGGCCGGCATGCCGAACGCGCACCCGCCGCACGGATGCTTCGCCCTGGCCCACGTCGCCAAAGCGCACGGCCCCCGGATCGAGGACCACGTCGGTGCGGATGTAGCCGTCCACGCGCAACTGCACCTCGGCATAGGCGGGCCGATCGATGACCACCGTCAGCGTGGCGCCGCGCTGGCCGCGAAAGCGGTCGGTGTTGTAGCGGACGACGACCTGCCCCCGCTCGCCGGACTTCAGCGTCTGCCTGCTGATCGAGGGTGTCGCGCAGCCGCAACTGGCCCGCACAACCGCGATGTGTATCTCGTCCCGATAGAGGTTCGTCAGCGTGAAGCGGTGTTCCACGGCCGCGCCACGGGCCACCGCGCCAAAGTCGTGGCTCGTCTGGTCGAACATTGTGGCGGCCCATTGCTGGGCACCAGCCAAAGGGGCACAGGCCAGCAGGCAGGTCAAGCCGAGCAATAAACGCGAGGCAACAGCCACAGCACGCTCCTGGGCCCCGTATTTCAGGGCACTGTCATTCTAAGACTCATTGTAAGGCACTGTCGCACACCGATTCCAATCGGCCCCACCCGGACTGTGCAGTTCTTGCGCACAAGGAGATGCACGTCCGGTGCCAAAGAGCGGGCGGATTCATCGATCAGGCGCCGGCCGCAATTCGTAACTGGTTGGCATTATGATACTTGAGCGCTGGCTGCTCGAAGCCCGCTAGGCTGCGGTGGATGCACAAGCCTGGCAGGATACACGCCGAGGCGGCAGTATCGGGGACGGGTCTACCCGCCTCACGCACTTGCGGAACGTGCCGCAGATCGTGCGGGCGGGTGTGCTTTGGTCGGACGCCAGTCGGATCGAACTTGGGCTTGAATGCGATGTCGTCGGCATGTCGCACATCAAGCGGCGGCGACTGCGAGAGATCGAGGTGAGCTGCCACGCGGGCACACACGTCGGCGATTATGTGCCTTTCTACTTCTGTCCACGATCGATCATGCTCTATACGAATCGGATGCCGACAACTGACACGAGAAAGGCCTGGAGGTCCTGATCATCAAGGTCCTGATCATCGAATCGCTGGTGCTCAAGGCGCGGTTACACAGGGCGAGCCGGAAGATGTCCTGGTCGTCCCGCCGTTTGTTCAGACGCAAGGCAAAACGCAGCGGGCGCCATTCCGCCGGTACGTGCTTACCGGCGTGCCGCGCGGCGCCGATTGACGATTCTGACCCGATTTCCTATGATTGGGCCAGTCGTACTCAAGACGGGTAAAAAACGGACGGCTATGACAGCCCCTCGGTGCTTCCGGCACGGTGGGGTTTTTTGTTTGAACTCGGAGCCCCGCCGGCCTCAGCCGCCGACGGGGCTTTTTTCATCCGGCCAGTGCATCCCCCGTACCAATCGGCCAAGGAGCTCGATCACATGCCTCGCGGAGACAAGTCGAAGTACACCGACAAACAGCAGCGCAAAGCGGAGCACATCGAGGAAGGCTACAAGGAGCGAGGCGTCTCCGAGGACGAGGCCGAACGCCGCGCCTGGGCCACCGTGAACAAGATGGACCAGGGAGGAAAAAAGAAAGGCGGCTCGGGCCGCGGGAAAAAAACGAACAAGGGGCTGGCCAAGAAAGGCGGCCGCATCGGTGGAGCGGCATCGGCGGCGCGGAGCAAGCAAGCCCGCTCGAAGTCGGCCAAGAAAGCCGCCCGAACGCGAAAGAAGAAGAAAGCGGCCAAGAAGAAGTAACGCATTGGCTCTCCATTTGTCCACACGCACAATCGAAAGGGACTGGCATGGCAAGGAAGAAAAAGGTCCGCTACGCCGTGGTGGGTTTGGGTCATTTCGCCCAGGTGGCCGTGCTGCCGGCCTTTGCCAACGCCAAACGCTGCGAGCTGACGGCGCTGGTCTCCGACGATCCGGCGAAGCTGGACGAGTTGACCAGGCAATACGGCGTCGAGATCCGCGCCAGCTACGACGACTTCGACCATTTTCTGGCCAGCGGGCAAGTCGACGCCGTGTACCTGGTGCTGCCCAACCACCTGCACCGCGATTACACGGTCCGCGCCGCCCGGGCCGGCGTCCACGTGCTGTGCGAGAAGCCGATGGCCGTCACCGAGGAAGATTGCCGGGAGATGATCCGCGCCACGGATGAAGCCAACGTCAAGCTGATGATCGCCTACCGGCTGCACCTGGAGGAGGCGAACCTGAAGACGGTCGAAGTCGTCACGTCGGGCCAGATCGGCGAGCCCCGGATCTTCAACTCCCTGTTCTCGATGAACGTCACCGACGAGGACAATATCCGCCTCGACCGCGAGAAGGGGGGCGGAACGCTCTACGACATCGGCGTCTACTGCATCAACGCGGCCCGCTACCTGTTCCGCGACGAGCCGATCGAGGTCAGCGCCTTCAGCGCCAACAACGGCGAGCCGCGGTTCCGCGAGGTCGACGAGATGACCACCTGCATCCTGCGGTTTCCGGGCGAGCGATTGGCCAGTTTCACGTGCAGCTTCGGCGCGGCCGACGTCTCGAGCTACCAGGTGGTGGGCACCCGGGGCGACGTGCGGCTCGACCCGGCCTACGAGTACCGCGGCAAGCTCAAGCAGCACCTGACGATCGAGGGCAAGACCAAGAGCAAGACGTTCAACCGCCGCGACCAGATTGCCGCGGAGCTGACCTATTTCTCCGACTGCATCCTGAAGGGAAAGGAGCCGGAGCCCAACGGCCGCGAGGGACTGGCCGACGTGCGCGTGGTCCGCGCCTTGTACCGCTCGGCCGAAACGCGGCAGCCGGTCGAGCTGGAGCCGTTCGAGAAGCGGCGGCGGCCCCAGCCCGAGCAGGGAATCGAACGGCCCGCCCCTTGGACCCGCCCCGAGCCGGTCCATGCCGAGGGCCCCAGGGGCAATAGTTGATTGCGCGTTACTACGCTGCCAGCCGGCGAGAGGGCTCCTGTCCGCCGGCAACTTCGTCCAGGTATGCCAGCAGTTCGCGTTGGTAGCGCTCGGTGTCGAATGACACGGCCTGGCCGCGGGCCAGGTGGGGGCTGAACTGGTCGGGATGCCGCTCGAACCACTCGATCGCCTCGCAGAGGCACT
>JBBDNX010000354.1:0-24004 GCA_040877345.1 Pirellulales bacterium | reverse complement strand
TGGATCATCGCCCACTACGTCACCCGCTGGCGCAGCGCCAAGACGCTGACCGGCAACCGCGAACTGCGCCACCGATCGGGCGGCGGCTGGCTGGCCGTCCATATCACCTCCAGCCGTTGCGGCAGCCGCTGGGGTCCCAGCGGCACCAGCCAATCCCCGTTCTTCTGCCGCGCGGCGGCGGCCGGCAACCCGGCCAACGCCAGATGGACCAACCGCGCGCCCGTGGGCATCCGCAATCGGCAATGCAGGCGGCCGGCAGGCACGAGGTCGAAAATGGCCAGGCCACGGCAGACGCCGTCCTCTTGCCAGTCGAGCCGGATATCCGCCAGGCGGACGCTGGCGGCATGAGTCGGCTCTTCAACCAGTTTCATCACGGCCCGCGGGCGCGCGGCCGTCACGCGATACACGTCAAACGACTCAGGGGGCAATGGCCCAAGATTCAATCCATCCGGCAGCGGTGCCGGTGCCAGCCGCGTCGTGGCCCACTCGATCGGTTCCAAGCCCCGTTGCACCGGCAGCAGCACCAGCCGCGACATCCGTTCCAGACCCAGCGGCACCACGTCCGGCACGGCCACCCCTTCGCCCGGTTCGAGGCGCAACGGGCCGCGGATCGTCAGCCGCTGCCGTCCCTGGATGGCAACACGTGGCCGGATCAGTAGACGCCGCCCCGCGTCGCCTGCCGCGTCCATCAACTCGCTGGTCGCTGCGGGCGAAACCTGGAAGGGCCCGCTCCACTGCTCGGGGACCTCGAGCACCAACCGATCCAGCAGCCCCACCTCGACGTTGAGGTGCAAGTCGGCCTGCGCGGACCAGGCCTGCGACTCCCAACGCAAGGCCGTCGTCTGCACCCCGCTGATACGCGGCTCGTTCGGTTCCAACAAGACCGAGACCGCCGGCTGCCCCGAGCTGGACGTCAGCGAGGCCACTCGGCGGCCCACGTGGGCCGGCAACGTCTCGGCCGTTTGCGGGGCGGATTCCTCCAGCCCCTCCACTTTTTCCAGCGTCACGAGCACCGCCGGCTGCCGCAGCAGCTCAATTGCAGTGGCAAGCGGCTCGCCCCCCTCAATCGAAAAAAGCGGCAGAAGGTACTCGCCCGAATCGGGCGTGCTCAATCGCCCCCGCAACGAGAGAGTGTGCGGGCCAGTGAGACGTCCGTCGAGAAACGCAGTGATCACGCCCGCTTCATCCCGGGCCCAGCGGGCAAGCCGCTGGCCGCCATCCGCTTCGATTGCCAACTGTTCGACTTCCAACTCGGCAGGGACCAGCAACCGGTGCTGAAAAACATGACCCGCCGTCGTCAGCAGTTGGGCATCGAAATCGACGCTCGCGCCGGCACGGCCAAAGTCGTAACGCGTGGCCTGCTTGACCGTCGTGCGTGGTTGGCGGGGACGCGTGGCCAGGCTCCAGGCACCGTCCCCGCCCGTCAACCGGTAGGCCAGGATCGGTTGCGCGTCGGGCAGGCCCCAGGCCGTGGCAAAGTCGGCCGGTGCCAGGGCTTCCAGACGGTCGGCGCCGTTCACCTCGAATTCCAAGGCCGGATCGACCGAGACGGCCAGCCAGCGGCGCGTCGACTTTGCGTCCAGCGTCTCGAACAGCGGCGGTCTCAGATTGCCCACCCCTGACGACTCGGTGAGCAGCAGCGAGAGCTCCAGCGGCAACTGGTCGCCCACCGATCCATTCAGATCGAGCTCGATGGTCTGTGGGCTGCCCGGCACGTCCGAGGCCGGCGGCACAATACGGTCGCCGATGATCGGAGAACCATTGCCAACGGGTGGCAACAATCGCAGCCGCTGATCGGTGGCCAAGCGGAGCCGCCGCACCTGCCCCCCAGAAACCCGGTACTTGAGGCTGGCATCGAGAACGACGGAACCGGGACGCACCTTGAGCCATAAGAGCTCGTCCACCTCGAGCTGCGGGCCGGGGCCGCCACCGTCATGCGGCCAATGCACCGCCAACGTCGAAGCGGCGCCGAGCCGAACGAGCAGCCGTTGGTGATCGTCGGACCAGACGAGGCCACCGGCCGCTCCAGGCACTTCGATCCCGGCCATACCGGCCGGGACGAGCAGTTCGAGCATGGCGTTGGGCAAGGGGGGTATGGCCAACTCGAAGCCGCTCATTTCACCGGCGGTATGGATGGCAGGTCGCAGGGCCAACAGAAGCTCGTAGGCTCCCGGTTGGTCGACCTGGCATACCAGCGCTTGGCCACCTTCCTCCCATTCGAGCTGGACGGCGCGGCCGTCGAGCGTTGCCCCGTCGGGGAGCAGATTGGCCCCTTCGCGGGACAGAGGGATCCGCACCCGCGCCGCGGGAGTAAAGACCTGCAAATCGTAGCGGACGGTCAGGCTCGTGATCTCGATGCGGCGATCGGCCAGCCCTTGCCCCAACGAGGCCCGATACGAGGCGTCCTGGAGCAGCCACCCCTGGGGCTCCTCGGTCGCCATCGCCGCGCGGCGCCGCAGTTCAGCCAGAAAGGCCGAGGGCACCTGCCACCGGCCTCCGATCGGCTTGCCCGCTTGCCCGACTCGCGTCGGGGAATCGGTCGGTACGAAAACGCGGGGGGTCTCGCTGCGGCGGGTGGAGTTGTCCTGGGCATAGAGCACCACGCCGCTGGCGGCAACCAGGGCCATGCCGATCAACGGCGCTGCCCAAGCGGCGCCCGCCGCAACCGCCGCAGGAGCGGGTGGACTGTCGGTGCTCCTCAGGCCTGGGGCCCGCGCTGATACGACAACGCCCCACGCCAGGGCGCCCAGGCTGCCCAGCAGAGCACCCGCCGCAATTGGCGCCAATGCCGCCGGCAACAACAGTGCAACGGCGGCAAAGACCCCGGACCCCACCAGCAGCCATCGCGGTCGACCGCGCCACGGCCAGCAGCCGAGCGCCAACATGATAGCCAGAATCGACCAGCCGGCCGATCGAACGGCCGCGCTGCGCACGACCCTGTACGCGAATACATCGTCGCCGGGCGAATCAAAATGGTAGGCCCGCCAGCCCAGATGATCGGCCTCGCCCGATCCGGCCGGTCGCACGACCGACCAGGGTCCGCGGGCCATGTTCGTCCAGGTGGTCGCGGCCACGAATCGGCCGCGCTGCCGATCCGTCCCGCGTGCCCCTTCAGCTTCCAAGGCGCTTGGCGACCAATACAAGCTGGCGCCCTCGAGTGACGTCAGGCCGGCCATGTCGCCGGCGGCCGCCGACGCACTGGTCAGCACCAGCCTTCCGCCCCTGACAATCACGACCAGGCCCGCCTGCTGCAGCAGGCTGCCGCCGCGCGTCGTGGGATCTTCGACTGCCGGCGCATCAGCGGCCTCGACCGGGCTGGTGGGATACACGCCGGCTTGGGCCAGTGCGATTGTGTCGATCAGGATTCCCAGCTCCGGTGGCCGGTCGACCGATTCCAGCAAGCTGCCCCAGTCAAGTGGCTTGCCGCGGTCGTCAATCTTGAGCCGGTTGCCCAACCGCCTGAGAAACTCGCTGCCGGTCGCGTCAGCCCAGTCGCGACGCGCGCTGCGGCCCGACAGCCGCAGCCAGTCGTCCGCCGCCAGCGGCTCAAACGGCGGCGTCGCCGCGGGCCGTCCGAACGCAGCGAACAGGCGCTGCGACCAGGTGACCGGCGCGGCCGCTTCGGGCAACGACCAGGTGAGCAATTCGTAACCGGGCGCGATCCAGACCGTCGATCGACGCGACAGCGTCGTCAGGTTGATCGTGGGCCACCGGGCGCGGCATACGCCCGCCAGGCCAAAGGCGTCCCCCCGCGTCGTGTACTGCACGGCCACCAGCGGGAACCGTCGCCCGTCAGGCAGCGGTATCACCAGCGGCCCCGGCTCCGCCGACGCGGTCACCTGACGGTCATCGACCCACACGCCCGTCAAGCGGGCGTCGCCAGGCAGTGTGATCGTGCAACTCGGTTGCCCATCCGACTGGAGCCTGTACGTGGCCAGGTGCACGGCTTGTCCGGTCGAGTCGAAACGCGAGTCCAGTTCGCAACTCCAGGCAAAGGCCGAGGGCCGCGATCCCGCCTCGCCGGGGCGGGCCAGCGTGATGGCAGGCCGGTCGAAGCGTTCTAGTTCCGCGGCCGGATCGTAGCGGTAACTGCCGCGCAAGCTGCTGTTTTCCAAGGGTGGTGCGGCAGGGCTGGTCACCGCTTCCAGCCGGCGGTTGCGGATGGACAGGGGAAGGCCGCCCGCTGCCCTGACCGAAAGGGTCGCCTGCTGGCCGGAGGCCTCGGGCAACACGAGCAGGCTCAAGTCGGCTTGCTCCGTGAAGGCCGAAGACCGGATGGCCGTCAGGGCGAAGGCCAAGCGCGGCGCTTCGAACCGGACTTCCCAGCTCTCGCCAGCCGAATCGAGCCCCGCCTCGGCTTGTTCGTCAACAGACCACCGGCGAGCCATCAGCCGTGCCTCGTTTCCGGCGAGCGTCCACTCGAGCGGCCCTGTTCGGCGCCGCGTGAAATGAACGACCAGCCGTTCCATGGGCGAGGCCTCGGATTGGCCGCGGATCGAGTAGTTCTCGACAAGCTTGCCCGCATCGGCCAGCGCTTCGACGGAGACTTCCGCGGTGAATCGCGGCGCTTGTTTCTCCCGCCACAGACCCCAGTTTTCGCGCAGCAACTCGCGGTCGAGGAGCAGGCCCCGCGGCTCGTCCGCAAACAAGGCCCGCTCGGCCTCAGTCAGACTCTTGGGATCGAGGTGCCCCGTCGCCGGATCGCCGCGCAAGCGGAGGCGATACGGCCCGGATGTCCGAGCGCACAAGAGCAGCCGTCCCCGGCGAACGTCCTGGAATGAGAGCATCCGCAGTTCGTCCTCGCCCATCACCCTGGTGAACGCCGAAAGGTCTGCCCGCCCTTGGACGATCAGCCGCACCGGATGGGCGCTCGACAACCGCTCCTTCAACCGGACTGTCAGCAGATCGGAGCCGAAGCCGCTGGCTAGCTCCCAGGTGTCCACCGCTGTTTCCGGGTACGACTTGACCGAGTCGATCACCCAGCCCGAGTCGACCTGGGCCGCCAACGTCATGCGATCGCCCCAACTCAGCTCGAACTGGCCAACCAACGTGCCGGCCATCTCTTTCTCACCCAGGTCGATCTGGATCGAACTGTCCAGATGCGGCGCAGTGGCGCTGCGCGACAGTTCGACTTCGGCCCTGGCGTCGGGCGAAAAAAACTGCAGCTCGATCGACTCGCCGTCCAGCGGCTCTGGGAGCGGGCCGATCCTGGACTGACGGCAGCCTTCCAGCAGCAGGGCCCGCAACGACAGGGGAGCGGGCACCAGCAGGGTAGCGCTGGCTTCCTGCCAGAACACCCCTACCGGCCGCATCCTCGGCAGGGCCCAATGCCTGTCGGTGACCAGGGGCGCCAAAGCGGCCAGTCGCAGGGTGCGACCCGAACCGAGAATCGGCTCGCCGAATTCGAGCAGCACTCGGCTCTCGCCCGTGCGCTGGTCGGTGCTGCTGGACCAGGGAACTTCCAAGTCGCCGTAGTGCGCCGAGGCGAACTGTAAGCCCGGATCGAGGACAACCGCCAGGCGCCGCAGCGGTTCGTTATGGACGTCGAGCTTCAGATCCGCCCTGACATCCAGGCCCATGGACGAGAACTCGTAACTCAAGTCTTCCTGCATCAATGCCAGTCGCCTCCGCTCGCTGGTCGCGTCGCGCGACACAACTCTCAACGTGACGCGATTTTGTCCGCCCAGCTCGATCCGCCAACGCCGCCAACCGTCGTCCGACGCCGCTTCGCCGGCTACCACGCCGGCCGTGCAGATCGGAACCAGCGTCTCCGGAAGTTCAAGCAGCAAGGTGCTCAAGGGACAGCGCGGCAGCTCCAAGGAGAATCCCACCCCGCCCGTCGCATCGCGGTATCCGCGCAGCGACCAGTCCGACAGCAGGTTGCCCGGCCGCTCTACCAAAACGGCGAACTTGCCTTGCGGGTCGGCTCCAATGACTGCCGGCGGGGCCGCCGGATCTTCCCAACGCGCCGCTTCGATGGCCAACCCGCACGGATCCAGCGGTAACAGCGCGGCACCTCGAGCCGGGTGATGGACTTCAATGCGGACCCGGCCCGACAGCAGGTCCGGCTCGTTCAGCCGCGCCTCGTAATGGGCCTGCACCACGCGAGCGACCGCCGAAGTGGCCCCACGCGGTACGGAGCGAACCGCCTCCACCAGCCTTTCGAATTCGTCCGGCTCGATCGGCACATAGCGCACATTTCCCCGCGGCCAGTCGCGCACCCGGTCCGCCGGCGCGTAAATCCGGCGAAACCGCAATGGCTCGCTCGACGGATCGGCCGCTGCTTCGTCGGCCGCCCCGGCAGTCGCCGGCAACCCGCCCAGTGCCAGGGCCGCGGCCAGCACGACACACCCCGGCAAGCCGATGCGACCGCTCATGGCCCTTGGTCCTGCGCCGACAACTCCATGCCCACGGCGGCCGTTTCGGTTGAAACCGGCGCCGGCGCCGCAACAAGTTGCTGCGTATGGCTGGAGCCTGAACGTGCCAGGGAACTGGTGCCTCGGTGCATCAGCACGGCCCTCCTGCCGCGGCGCCCGATGCGGCGTTCGAGTATGCCGGCCAGCAGGGCCAACACCAATCCGAATGTGGCGGCCTCCAGGACGATCAGCGTCGTTTCGGGTGCCAGAAGGGCCCCGGCCAGAGTTGCCACCGCCGCGGCCAGCAGCAGGCCGGCATGCCTTAACCGGGGCACGTAGATCAACAGCAGGCCGACCGACAGGACGCAGCCCGAAGCGGCCAGGACCAACATCGATCTACCGGCCAGCCGCAGCTCGAGCGCGTCGCCGACACGATGACCGCTGAAGAGATACCGGTTGACTCCCACGGGCAAGACCGCTTCCGGGCTGGCGCCGCTCCAGGCTTCCAGCGCCGGTTGCTCCAACAGGGGCCGCCGGGCCCAATAGAAACCATTCCAATGCCAGGCGAACTCCGAAGTCAGGCCCGCTGGTCCGCCGAGCACGTGTTCGTCGGCTGGCAATACTAACTGCCAGTAGGTGCGGCGGATGGCGATGCTCGGATCGAGCCGCGGCAACTGGATGGACAACCGCGTATTCGCGTCGGGACGATCGGGGAAGCGGTAGTGGACTTCCAGCACGTGGCGCCGCAGACTGCCGGCGGCACGGGGCAAAGGCACGATCCATTCATCGGCGGTGCGACCCGACAGCGGTTCGACCGTCTCTCCATTCAGCAAGAACGATAGACCGATCGACTCGGAAGGGAGCAGCAGGGCGAACTGCCGGCCGCCGCTCAGGAAGCGGTAAACGGCCCGGTCGGCTCGCGAGTCCTCCGTCAGCCAGGTTTGCACCCAGGCGCGCTCGACGACCGTGGCATCCAGGCGGTCGCGGTCTTCCAAATCCACGGCGAGCACTGCCTGGTAGCGCGGCGCGCCGGCCGAAACTTTCCAGCCGGCCGACGCAAGCTGCTGCTGCTGTTGCTCGCTGCTCCAGCGCGTGTCGCGGAGCTGGACTTTCATCCCCGGTTGGGCCTGCACCTCGAGCTCGTTGACGACCAGCTCGCCGTCGGCCGGCATGACGAGCGGCACCTTCAACACCACGCTGGCCCGCGGAATCGGCCGGCTTTCGGACAGCGGGTAGCGAACCAGCAGCTCGCACCGGCCGATCCGCTTTTCCGGAAGCGCAACCCGCATCCGGACAGTCTCCCCCGCCGCATCCTGGCCCGCCGGACTCAGATCCAAGGCACGGTTGTCCAGCAGCACCTGCACCTCGTCGGACTCGGCCAGCTCGCTCGGAACGTCGAGAGCCAGCGAGCCGACGGCTTCGTGGGAGATGTTGTACTTGAATTCCTGCTCCACCCTCCCGCCGCTGACGTCCAACCTCACAAGCGTACGGGCCTCGACGCCGATCTGCCGGGCCAGGACCCGCATCCCCGCCGCAAAAACCGCCTCGCTTGTCTGGGCCTGGTACGACCACGGTTGCTGCTGGTCGTCCGCGGCTGGTTCCAGCAGGACCGCCTGGGGCGTCAGCCCCACAAGCTGCTCCTGGCCCGGCGTCAGCTCGACGTTGTTCGCCGGCTGCACGACCAGCTCGGCCGGACCTCGCAGCGTGGCTTGCGGCCACGGCAAGCCGAATTCGACCTTCGTTGCCTCGCCGAGCTGCTGTTCGGCCAAAAGCGTCAATTCCAGGTCCCCGGTCGCCGGCTGGGCAAGTGCGATCACCAGCGGACCCGTGTCGGCGGCGATCATGGCGTCGGCTTTCACCAGCGTAGCCGGCTTGATCTCAAAGGGGTCCACCTTCCAGCCCGCCAGGTCGATCGGCAGGGAGAACACGCGGCCCCCGCCGACGCGGTACTTCAGCGTCGCCTGCAGCAAGAGCCGGTCCGCCTCGACACGCACCAGGTACCGCGGCTCAACGCTGACGGTTGTCTTGCGCGGCACCACGCGCGCGGGCAGCGAGTGCGGTTGGCCGAAGAACTCGAAAGCGGCCGCCAGATTGCCGCGGCGCAGCTCAAGGGGCAACTCGTCGACCTCGATCTGGCGAACGGACTGCCCTTCGCCAAAGGCCGCCTGCCAATCGGGGTCGACCTCGACGGCGATATGGCCTCCCTGTCGCATCGCCCCGGGAATGTCGAAGCCGGCCAGGTCGACCGCCTGGTCGGGGACGGTCTGTTCAGTCACCAGCCGTACGACGACCGCTTCGCCGTTTGGCTGACCCTCCTTGCGGACTTCGAAAAGCCGGCCGGCGGCGGCGGGGCCGCCCGCTTCGCTCACGGCGCTCAGCGTGTAATCGGCCTGTTCGTGATCGACCAGGGTGGCCCCGGGGGGCAGCCGAATTCGGAATGCGCCGAACTTGCCGGCCCGGCTGCTCACCTTGAACTCGGCCTGGGTCCGCACGCCGTGACCGTCGATTCGGACCAGCAAGTTGCCGGTCGCTTCCAGCACCGAAGGCACCTGGGCCACCGGAGCATCCGCCGCTCGCCAGGAGATGGCAAAATCACTCATTAAGCCCAGCACCTTGAATTCTGTGGAGTCGTGGCCGGGCGTTGTCGACCCGATCACTGCGCCCGGCGACACCTGGCCCACCGCGCGCGGCAACGGAACCGTGAGCGTCAGTTGCGAATCGACGGCTCTGGGCGCGTTGAGTCTGAGCCGCTGTTGTCCGGCCGACTCTTCCAACGGCACCAGCACGTGCAACGTCAACTGGTGCGACTCCTCCGCGCTGCCACGAAACCAGGCAGCGTATTCGTGGCCGGACTCGTCGAACTCGATAAAGAACTCTCCCTTCCCTTCGTACTCGGCCGGCCGGTGCAAAACCACTCCACCCAACCGCAATGGAACGCGGACCCAATTCGCCTCGCTCACTTTTACGGTGAGCTGAATCGACAAGCCGGCATGACCACCCCCGGCCGTGCCGGTGGCGACCAGCCGTTCCAAACGAAAAGCGGGCTTCTGCCGCCCCGCACCCGCCTGCTGCGCCTCCAGCAGCTTTTCCAAGTCCTCGAGCGGAAAGCCGACCATAGGGACCAGGTTGCCATCCCTGTCCTTGACGTAGTACACGTCCAATCCGGACTCGATCGCCGCCGCAGGGGGGGTGGCCGGGTCGGTTGACGAGGGCTCCGGGTCAGGCGGCTGCGCGCAGCAGAGCGTGCACCAGGCCAAAACCTGGCCGACAATCGCCAGCGCCGGAGAGCACCAACTCGCCCGCAAGGTTGTCGATCCTTTCGTGCCCCGCCGTTTAGAAGGCGGTGAATCCGCTGTCGCCGCCGGCTCGGTTTTGAGAAGTGAGGGTGCCGCGGGGTGGCCCCCCGTCTAGTTTACCCAGCCCGCGGACCCTCTCAAAGCAGGAAATGCCCGCTCCCTCCCGTAATGCACCCAGGTGATTGCAACCACTCAGTTGCCGACCATCGCCAATAACTGCCCGTGCAGCACGGCCGTACCGGCCGCCACGAACTGCGGACGGGCCAGATCCAACTCGCCCCCGTCGAGACTCGTAATCGCGCCCCCCGCCTCGCGAACCAACAAGGCGCCGGCCGCAATGTCCCAGGCCTGCGTGGTCGTGGCCCAGTAGGCGTCGAAGCGTCCGGCGGCCAGGTAGCAAAGGTTCAGCGCCGACGAGCCCATCCGCCGCGTTGCCTGGCAACGCAGCAGGACCTCGATGAAGTCCGCGATCTGGCGGTCCCCGGGGTGTACCTTGGCCGAGAAGCTCGTGGCCACCAGGGCCTCGGAGAGTTGCTGCGTGGCACTGGCGTGGATCGGCTGCCGATTGACGTATGCACCCATTCCCACGGCCGCCGAAAAACACTCTTCGGCGGCTGGGTCGTACACGGTGCCAACCACCAGCCGGCCCGATTGCTCCAGAGCAATCGACACGGCGTAGTTCGAGAGGCCGTGAACGTAATTCGTAGTCCCGTCCAGGGGGTCGACAATCCAGCGAAAGCCTTGGTCTCGACTGGCAATTGAGAGGTCCTCCTCGGCCAGAAAACCATGGCCGGGAAACGCATCCAGCAACCGCCCGCGGATCAGCTCCTGGCTCGCCAGATCGGCTTCCGTCACCAGGTCGCTGGGACCCTTTTCTCGCACGTTGAAGCGGCCGCGCCAATCGAGCAGCAGGCGGCCCGCCTCGATGGCCGTTTCTTCACAAACTCTTTGAAAGTCAGCAATTGCGGCCACTTGGCCTCCTCCCTTGGAAAGTCATGCCTGGCGATGCCGGGATTATAAACTACTCAAGCCCGCCGACGGCAGACCAGGCCGCCCGGCATACCAAGCATCCGGCCGCTTGCCGCGCTGCCGGCTCGTTTGGTTGGCTTGCTCCCGGTCTCCAGGCCGGCCCCCCTTGGGAACCGCTCGACGCTCAGCCGTCTTTTTTTAATAAAATGCTGGACATGCCAGATCAAGTTGGTAAGATCCAAGCGCGTTTGGAGGTATTTGAACCTCCGTGTCATAGGACCACTTTTCTTAGCTGTACGGCCTCTTCTCTGTTCCGGCCCCGCCGTCTCGCCTTGCTGTGAGCGGCGGGGTTTTTTATTGACCGACATGTTTCGCGCGCACTGGCAGCTTGCGGGGCACACGGGACAGCTCAGCTCTCCGGAATTGCGGGGAACGATCGACTTGTCGAAACCCGGGGCGGGGTTGACCGGCCTTCACGTTCTCGGCCACGATTGGAGGCCGCAGCGGATCCTGGGAGTCGCGATCCATCGTCTAGCGCCCGATCAAGCCGACATCCTGGTCGACCGCTACCAGCGCGGCGATGATCTGGTCGCCACGTACGCGCAAACGCAAGACCGTCCGGTCCGGGTCCAACTGTATTGGCGGGCGCTGGCGACCGTTCTCGATGCGCCCCAGGTGCCCGCTATCGAGCTGATTGTGTCGGTTCAAACCAGCTTGTTGAAAGCCAATCCGAGCCTGACGACCGCCACGGCGCTGACGGCCGGCACCGTGCTCCGCCTCGCCGACCCCGATCGAATTCGGTTCGATCCGCTGGTCCTGCCCGCGGGGTCGCGGCGGCTGTTCGCCCGCGATGGCCGCCCCGCGTGCTTTTTGTACCGGCCCCGCGGTGCTTCGCTCAGCTACGTCGAGATGGTTCATCCCGCGGACTTCCAAGCGAGTGAATGGACTGCCGACGCGGACCGGTTGAACTGCGCGAACCGCCTTTTCTCGGGCGATCTGGAAAAAGGAGTGATCCTGCGTGCCCGCGTCCGCGGGGCTTTCGTGCCCCGATCCGAAGACGAAGAGCTGGCGGCCCGTGCCTACAGGGCCTTTGCCGTCTGCGATCTACCGTTGACAACCTGAACGGCCGCCAGCCTGCTCGCCGACCAGCCAGCGCCATTGACTAGCCCGCCGCCAGCCTAGTAAGACAAGCGTACCGGATCGCATGCCCGGTCCGCGCTTGGCCATTTTGAAGGGCCCGATTGGCGACGGCCATGAACAGGCGAAGCAAGCATCGCCGCAAACGCGCCTCGTCCACTGAGCCGCGCTCGGTCGAAGTGCTCACGATCGGTTGGATGCTGATGGTTGTTACGACGCTGTTGTGCGAAGCCGGTTCCCTGGCCAGCCATTGGGTGTCGCGCGGCGCGGGCACGCTGGGGGTCCTGTCGGGCCTGCTGCTGTTCGCCGCGTGTGTCATCGGCTTGGGAGTGTTGCTCTTGACGCCCGTCGTTTTGAAAAGCCGCCGCCTGCCGCCCCCGCTGCCGATCACGGTGTTTGCGCTGGTCGTCGCAGTGGCGCCGCTGGCAACCATGCTGCTGCAGGCCCTCGAATGAAGCGCGAGGCGGCTGGCAAGTACGCCGAGCGTGAACATCACGATTTCCTGGGGGCATCGCGCGAAGCGCTGGCCGACGCCAGCCTGCAGTCGGCCCTCGACAAGCTGGGAGACACGCTGGCGGCGCGCAACCGGGAAGCCTTCGCTCTCCTGGCCCAGGGAGAACGCCTCCGCGAGCGAGCACGCGCCATCAAAGACGCCGCGCTGGCCGAACTCGCCGGGCACCTGGAAACGCTCGAAGCCAGCGTCCGCGCCCGCGGCGGCCACGTGCACTTCGCCGACGACGGCGACGAAGCCTGCCGCCTCGTGCTGGACATCGTTCGCAACTGCGGCGGCAAGCGCATCGTCAAATCCAAGTCGATGACCAGTGAGGAGATTCACCTCAACAAGGCGCTCCAGCGGCACCAGCTCGAAGTCATCGAGACCGACTTCGGCGAATACATCATTCAGGTCGCCGGCCAACGGCCCTCGCACCTGGTGGCGCCCGCCGTTCACCTCCGCGTGGCCGAGGTCGCCGAAATCCTCAGCCGCGACGCCGGCCAACCGCTCGCCGCCGATCCCGCCTCCCTGGCGGCATATGCCCGGCGCCGACTCCGCTCGGCCTTCGCCGATGCCGACGTGGGCATTACCGGCGTCAACTTCGCCGTGGCCGAAACCGGCACCATCGTGCTGGTCTCCAACGAGGGAAATGCACGTTTGACGACCGCCATGCCGCGAGTCCACATCGCCATCATGGGCATGGAGAAAGTGATTCCCCGCCTGGCCGATCTGCCCGTCTTCCTCAACATCCTGGCGCGGGCAGCCACGGGGCAGAAGCTGTCGGTGTATACCACGTTGATCACCGGACCGCGGCGGGTGGGCGAACTGGATGGCGCCGACGAGTTTCACTTGCTGGTGCTCGACAACGGACGCTCCCGCATCCTGGCCGGCCCCTTGCGCGAAAGCCTGTTCTGCATCCGCTGTGGTGCCTGCCTCAACGTCTGCCCGATCTTCCGCAACGTGGGCGGCCATGCTTACGGCGGTGTTTATGCCGGACCGATCGGAGCCGTGCTGACGCCACTCTACGACGGTTTGGCCGCCAACCATCACCTGCCCCACGCGTCCAGCCTGTGCGGCGCCTGCCAGGCGGCCTGCCCGGTCAAGATTGCCATTCCCCAGATGCTGATCCAGTTGCGCGAGCAGTTGCACCACCAGCCGGGGCGCGCCGGCCGGCTGGAGCAACTGGCGTACGCCCTTTGGGCCCGATCGCTCCGCAGTCCGCGCCTCTACCGCCTGGGCACCTGGCTGGCGACGCGCACTATCGGCCGGTTCAAACAAGGCCGTTGGTTGCGGCGTCTCCCCGGCGCACTGGCCGGCTGGACCGCGAGCCGCGATTTTCCCGCCCCGGCGTCGCGCCGTTTTCGCGACTGGTGGAAGAGTGAGGGCCGCCAGCCATGAGCCGCGACACGTTCCTGGCGCGGGTCCGACAGGCTGCGGCCGCCGGACGGGCATACCGGGTCGGGGCGGCCGGCGACATGGCCGCTCATGGCGGGCACGGCGGCGCGGGCCCCGACCCCGCCGCGCGGTTAGCCGACGAAGTCAAAGCGGCCGGCGGTTTTGCCAGCCTCGTCGATACGCTCGACGAAGCACGACTTCTCCTGGGCACGATCCTTCGAGAGGACGCCTGCCAGAGCGCTCTTTGTTGGCGCCATCCGCTCCTGGACAGTTTACGCCTGGCCGAGCTGCTCGACGCGCACGCCATGGCCCGCCACGATCATGATTCGCTCAGCCGGTGCTCGCCGGACCAGGGCCGAGCGTTCATGCTGGCGGCCGACGTCGGCATCTCGAGCGTCGACTATGCCATTGCCGAGACCGGCACTCTGGCATTGGCGTCGGGGCCCGGCCGCGAGCGATCCACCAGCTTGCTGCCGCCGCTTCACGTCGCCATCGTCGAATCGGGTCAAATCGTCCCCGATCTGTTCGACTTTTTCGAGCGGCTGGATTCCGGCGACGGTTCGGCCGCCTCGCTGGCCAGCAATTGGACGTTGATCACCGGCCCCAGCAAGACCGGCGACCTGGAACTCACCTTGACCACGGGCGTTCACGGACCTGGGCGGCTGCACGTCCTGATCGTCCGGGATTCCTCCCCTGCCCCTGCTTGAAGGCCGCTCTTAGTCCGCGAAAGGCGGACGAAGCAGTGCTCGTCGCCTGGCCGACAAAGGCCGCCAAGCAGCATCCCCGTCACCGTTGGGCCCCCCTACCACCGAATCAGCCTGCATAACTTGGCTGCTGCGCCCCAAATGGGGTGTCTCCCGGCCCTTCTAACACTTGCGGCCGTTGTAGCGGTCGGGTTAACTAGAAACTTGGTACCCGTCGAGCCGGGCCGCATGCCGGTCGACGGTGCCGGCAAAGCTGGGGCCCTGGCGAGCGTCCGCCCGGTTGCAACGGCCCGGCTGCCGCCGAATCCATTCGTTCCATCCCGCAGGTCGTTCAAGCATGTCGATGTACTCGTCTTGCCTGCGTTGGCTCACACCCCGCAAGCGTGGCAAGGTCCGCCGCCGCAAGCCATTCGCGCGCGTCCGCTTTGAGTCGCTGGAACATCGCCGGCTGTTGCACGGCGACGGAGAACCCCATGACCATGCGCCCGGGCACACGCTCGACGACCACATTCACGCGCAACTGTCGATCTTCGTCGATGGCGCCAAGGTGGCAATCCCGGCCAACATCGGCATGACCGCGACTGCGTTCTTGTCGTTCATCCATACGCACGACGCAAGCGGCGTGCTGCACATCCACCCGATCAATGGCCAGTCTCCGACCGAGTTTCTCACGGTGGGCGACTTTTTCGACACCTGGCGAACCAACGCGGGCCTGCCCGGCAACAACCCCAATGCCATCTTCAACGACAGCCAGATCCTGGGCAACCTCGAAGGCAACACGCACCTTGTCCGGATGTACGTCAACGGAGTGGCGAGCCAGGACTTCGAGAACTACGTGATCCACGACCGCGACCACATCGTCATCAGCTATCTGCCCAAGGTCGAGCCCGATCCGCAGAATCCGATCGTGACGCTCGAAACCAACTTCGGGCCGATTCCGATCGAGCTTTTCGCCGGCCAGACGCCGCTCACCGTCGCCAACTTTCTCAACTATGTGAACGACGACGACTACGTCAACTCCATCATTCACCGAGTCGTGCCCGGCTTCGTCGTACAGGGAGGCGGATTCACCACGACCAGCATTCAGTTCACGAGCGCCTCGCAGATCGGAAGCGTCCCGGTCGACGATCCGGTCGTCAACGAGCCCGGCTTTTCGAATACCCGCGGCACGGTCGCCATGGCCAAGCTCCCCGATCAGCCCGACAGCGCCACCAGCCAGTTCTTTGTCAACATCGGCGACAATTCGGCTAATCTCGATCAGCAAAACGGCGGCTTTACCGTGTTCGGCCGCGTGCTCGACATGACCGTGGTCGACGTCATCAATGCGATCGCTCCGCAGAACATCGATGCCGCGCGAGGCCTGACGGCCGTGCCGGTCACCGCCGACAACCCATTGGTCACCACCGGCAACCAATTGGTTGTTGTCGAGGAGGTGGATGGGAACGGTACGGCTCGCGGAGTCCAGTTCGCCGATCTCAACCGCAACGCCGTCCGCGATCCGGGTGAACCGGGCCTGGCCGGGTTCACCATCTTCGTCGACGCCAATGGCAACGGCCAACCGGATGCCGGCGAGCCTTCGACCACCACCGCGGCCGACGGCAGCTACAGCTTCCGGTTGACACCCGGCGATTATACGATCCGGGCGGTGGCCCCCGCGGGGACCGAGCAAACCACGCCGGCCTCCGGACGCCACCAAGTGACGATCCCGATCGGCGGAACGGTCGCGGCACTCGATTTCGGCGTCTTCAGCGAGGCGCCCTTGGCCGTGGCCGACAAGTTCCGATTCCAGGGCGACAGCTTGACCGCCCCCGCACCGGGGATTCTGGAAAATGATTCGCACATCGCGGCAGGCGCGCTGGTCGCGGCACTGGTCACCTCACCGTCGAAGGGCGCGCTGCTGCTCAACGCCGACGGCTCCTTTACATACACGCCCGGGGCGAACTTTGACGGCCTGGACAGCTTCACCTACCAGGCACGCGCCGGAGTCGCGAGCGGCAATGTCGTGACCGTGGAACTTGAGAGCGAAGACCATCGGTTCGTTGTCAAGTTGTTCAACGATTTGTTGGGCCGAACGCCCAGCCAGTCCGACGCGCAGTTCTGGTATCAGCAACTCCGTGACGGCGCCGGCCGCGAGGAAGTGGCCCGCCGTTTCCGTGCCACGTTCGAACCGCGAGAACAACTGGTTCAGAGCTTTTACCAGGAGTTCCTCAACCGCGAGGGAGAAGAGCAGGGCGTGACCTATTGGATCGACCGGCTCAATGGCGGCGAGCCGCAGGAAATGATTGCCGCCGGTTTTGTCAACTCGCCCGAATATTTCCGTCTGCACGGCAGCGACAACGACGCCTTCTTGATGGCCGCCTACGACCAACTGGCCGACACGGTCCCGGATCCGCCCGGCATGGAGTTCTGGCGGTCGACTCTCGATGCGGGCACCGAGCGATTGGCAGTCATCTTCAAGCTGTGCGAAACCGAGTCCGGCCGGGCCATGGCCGTCGACCGCTTGTACAGCCAACTGCTAGGGCGGGCGGCTGACCCCGAAGGTCGCGATTTCTGGCTGAACCGGCCGGTCAACGGCAGCTTCCTCGACGAGCTGACCACCGGCCTGCTGGCCACGGATGAGTATCTGCGCAGGGGGGATTGAGCGTCTCGCCCCATCGCCGGTTAGAAAAACGTCGAGCTCTCAGCCAGTAATCGAGGTGCCTTGGGGCAGGGCGGCGAGACGGCGGCCCGCCGCATGACGAGCGGCTCGCCGGTTTTCGCGGCTGCTTCGAGCCGGCGGACCAGCCGCACGCGGCCTCTTCGTCCCAGGCGGTAGGTGATCCCGCGCCAGGTCAAGCGCCTGCCCACCAGCGAGCTGACCATCACCAGCCAGTTGGCCAGTCCGGCTATCGGCCCGATCCAAGCGCCCCAGCGGACCGCGGCCGAAACCGCGGCGGCGTGGTCGCTGGCGTAAAGCGTCGCCAGGCGCTGACGCATCAGCGAGTGAACGATGCTCAAGACGTAGTACGCCAGCGAAATCATCGCGGGGATCCCGGTCCAGCTTGCACCGCTCACCAAGCCGCCCGCCGTCAGCACCAAACCGCCCCAGAAGGCCAGCATGGCCACGCTGGTGCCGGTGAAGCCCAACAACCACCAGCGCGGCACATAGACTCGGGCCAACATGTATTGCCGCCGCAGAAAAGTCAGCGTTTGCCGCCAGGTGTGATCCAGCGGCGAAGCCAGCATGCAAGCCGGCTCGAACTCGACGAACATCTGGTTCTCGTGCAGCAGCCGCGCGGCCACCAGGTCGTCGCTCAGCGTCCGCCGCCAGGCTTCGCCCAGGCCCATCGCTTCGAAGACGTCGCGTCGAATGGCCCACGAGCCGCCCCATACCAAGTGGTGCCCTCCCGGTCCCAGCATGCCGGCCACGCAACTGTTGATGTTGTGCAGCAGGTAGTTGGCCTGCCTGGCCCGCACGGGGACGAACCAGCGATAGCCCGTGGCCGCTCCCACCCCCGGCCGGTCGAGCCGTTGCACCAACTGCCGCAGCCAATCACGGCGGGGGCGGGCATCCGAATCGACGAAGGCCAGAATCTCCACCTCGCGGTCCAACTGCCGCGTGGCCACCAGCAGGTTGTGCACCTTCTGGCCCGTGTCGACCGCGTTGCCGGCCACCAGCAGCCGTGCCGCCACACGCGGATGTTCGTCGATCAACCGGCGAATCGCTCCGCAGGCGGGGTCGTCCGGGCCCTGCACGATAAACGTGACCTGGTAATCCGGATAGTCTTGCTCCAAGAGCGGCCGCAGGTTGTCTTCCAGCTCCAAATCGAGCCCCTTGCACGGAGCGAACACGGCGACGCGACGCGGATTCTCGATTTCGCGAGGCTTGGCAATCCGGCCTCGCGCAAAGCGGTGATGCTCATACAGGTGCAGAACCATCAACGCCGATTGGACCAAGGCAAAGACTGCGATGGGGATCCAGGCGATAAGCCAGCAAGTGTTCATGGGGCAAAGAGCATCGTCCCAGGTGTGCTCGAAAGGCGCCCGCGTCTGCGAATTGGCCTATTCAAGGCGAGGGAAAATAGCCGTTGGGTGCAACTGGGTCAAGACGAACGCTGCCAGACGGTTACGTCGACCGGCTCGTGCGGCCAGCCGGTGCCCTGCGAAACGAGTGCTTCTGATTTCCGCTATTGGGATTCCGACGCTCCTACGCTAATGGTGGTATCGAGCGACGGCGCTTGGCGGTTGGGTTATTTGTCGGTCCACACCGTAAATCGGCCGGCCTGTCAGATGGGTCGCGCTGGTCTGGTCAAGCCTGCTCCCCGTAGGGAATATGCCTGGGGCGCAGGACGGACGCTTCGCAAGGAGGCGCGGCGATGGCTCTCGTTGGCTTCGGCGGATCCAGGCGGCCCTTTGCCGCCTATCCGGCCTGGGCAAAGCTGCTCGTCTGGCTGGCTGCCGTGGTTCTCTCGGCTGCCGTCATCCAGGGCGCGGCCTGGCTGATCGGACTCGACTTCGACATCCTTTCCCAAAGCAAAGCCGGCCGCGCCGTGCTCCTGCTGCTGGCCGTCGTCTGCCTGCTGGCCATCATGGCCGCCGACCGCAGGCCCGCAGCCGACTACGGACTCGTCGTCGGCGAACAATGGCGGCGACAATGGTTCGGCGCACTTGCCCTGGGCGTGGCTTCTTACGTGGCCCTATGCCTGCTGGCCGTGGCAGCGGGGGCACTTGCCCTGGTGCCGCAACCGTCCGCGTACCGCTGGACCATGGCCGTGTTGGGCGGCATGACCGCCCTACCACTGGCCCTTTCACAGCAAGTCATCTTCAGCGGATACCTGCTCAGCCTGTTCAGGAATAAATGGGTCGGCGCCTTGCTGGTGGCCGCGCTGTTTGCAGTAGCCAGCAAGTTGGGCGACCCCGCCGCGCTGCTGTCCGCGGCGGGCTATCCGCTGCTGGTGGGCATGTTCTTGATCGCCGCCCTGCTCGCGGCGCTGCGTATCCGCAACAACACCATTCTGGTTCCGTCCGGTCTCTTGGCCGGCTGGGTGTTTGCCCGCCGCTTGATCCGTAAGACCGGTCTCTTATCGGTAGCCGATCCACAAGTTGCCGATTGGCTGGCACCCTCCGGCGACCCGCGGCAATCACCCGTGGTATGGGCGCTGCTGGCGGCCGCCATCGCCTGGGCGGTGTGGACCGGCCGCAACCGGTCCGCGCCGCTGGCAGCCGGCGAATCGATCGCCACAAGCTTCAAGCGCGTCGCTCCCTTTTCCAATCTCTGTCTGCTTGCGCCCCTGGACCTCTGGATTGCCCGCTTATGGCAGGCCCGCTTTCGGATCGGCGTCGCGTATCTGCCGCGGCTGCTGGCCATCCTGGTCTTCTCCTCGATGAACACGCTGCTCTCGCTGCCGGAGCGCTTGCTGCTGCCCCGGCTGTTGAAAGGCCGTGACGTGCCCGACCCGCTGTTCATCGTGGGTGTGCATCGCAGCGGCACCACCCACTTGCAGAACCTGATATCGCTCGACGGGCGATTTGTCACGCCGCTGACATACCAGGTGATGAACCCCTTTGGTTTCCTGTTGTCCGGCTGGCTGTTTGTGCCGCTCGTGGCCGTTTTCTCGCCTTGGAAGCGGCCGATGGACGGCGTCCGCTTCTCGGTGTTGGCCCCGCAGGAGGACGAGTTCGCCCTGGCCGGAATGACAAGGCAATCGCCGTATTGGGGCCTCACCTTCCCGCTGCAAACAGCCGACTATGACCGCGCCATCCATCCTGCCGACTTCACCCCAGCCGAGCTGGCCGCCTGGAAACGGCATTACTTGCGTTTTCTGCGAGCCTTGACCTTCTGGTCCGGCAAGCAGCCCTTGCTCAAGAACCCCTACCACACCGCCCGCGTCGATCTGTTGTGCCGGTTGTTCCCGCGTGCCAGGTTCATCCACATCCACCGCCAGCCCTACGCCGTCTACCGCTCGAACCTCCACATGCAGCGCGAAGGGCACTGCATGTACCAGCTTCAGGACCCCGACGAGCGGACCGGCTATGCGGCCCGCTTCCTTGGCAATTACCTGGCGATGGAGCAAGCCTTTTCCGACCAGTCGCGGCGTCTGCCCGCCAATCGTCTCGTCGAGGTTTGCTTCGAGGATCTGGAAAAAGATCCCCAGGCCGAGATCGACCGGATCTATCAGCAGTTGGAATTGACCATCGACGAGTCGTTCCGCCGTCGTTTGGCCGCTTACCTGGAAGGCCTGGCCGGCTACCAGAAGAACCGCGTCGAGCCGCTCGACCCGGCGACGGGCCAGCGCGTGTATGCCGCCCTGCGCGCGCTGTTCGACCGCTGGGGATACGATGCCCAAGGCCGCCGCGTGGCCCAGAGCGGCCAGCGTGCCGCTTAGGATCGCCCCCGACGGATTTTTGCCCTGAGTGGACTGTTTTGCACTCCGGTGGCTCCCGGTCCGGCTCGTCCAAGCCTCGGTTTAGCTGGCCCAGCCAACGGACTTGCGTCGCTCACGGTGCCGTTTGCGACAGGGCGGCACGTGACTTGCAATTCTAATCTAGACATGGTCGAGAAGAGCCTGAGATTCAGGGGCCGGCGGGGGGACGGGCGTTTACGAAAGGTCAACCTTCTCATTCGGCCCGACGATCTGGCACGCATCCATTACCTGCTGGATCTCTACATGAGCACCAGCGCGAGCCATGTCGTTCGCGTGGCGGTCAAGAACTTTGCCGAGCACTGGCAAGAAGCCGGACAGCGCTGCCCGCCGCAGAAGCGCACGCGCAGTTCCACGCCCGACCATTCCTGGTCGCGCAGGACCGTCTACATGCGCACCCGCGATTTCAAGCGCGTCGGCACCATACGGTCCGCCGCGGGGCTCCCTTCCTCCTCGGAGGCCATTCGTTCCGCCATCCGCTGGGAGGCCGAGCGTCAAGCGGTCCTGGACGAGGCCGCCCGGCCGGCGCGCTAAGGCCGGCTCCAGCGCCGCCCCACGCGACGGTCAAGCCAGGATCTCGCGGATCGCCGCGCCGTAATCGATCTCCAGGCGGCGGCGTCCCGGCACCGTCAGACGCCGCGGGTCGAGCCCCATCAGATGGAGCACCGTGGCGTGCAGGTCGGTTACGTAATGGCCGTCGCCCAAGGCATGGTAGCCCAGTTCGTCCGTGGCCCCGTGTACGTGTCCCTTCCTGAGCCCCGCGCCGGCCATCCAGATCGTAAAACCGTTGGGATGGTGATCGCGGCCGTCCTTGCCGCCGGCCCGCTGCTCCAAGCCGGGCGTGCGGCCGAACTCGGTGCAGAACACGACCACCACCTCGTCCAGCAAACCGCGCTGCTTGAGATCGCGGATCAAACCGGCCACCGGCCGATCGACCGTCGCGCACAATTGCGTGTGGTTGTCCTTGAGCTTCTGGTGCGAGTCCCACGCGCCGTAGCCGGATGGATAGACCTGGACGAACCGAACGCCCCGCTCCACCAGGCGGCGCGCGGCGAGCAACCGCTCGCCGGCCAACCGCGTCGCCTCGTTGTCCAGTCCATACAGCCCCGTGGTCGCCGCGGTCTCGGCGGCAAAGTCGATCGCCTCGGGAACCGCCGCCTGCATGCGGAACGCCAGCTCGTAGGCGCGAATCCGGGCCCGCAGTTCCTGGTCATTGGGGTACTCCACGGCGGAAAGTCCGTTGAGCTGCCCGATCAGTTCGTATTCCCGCCGTTGTTCGTCCTCGCTCTGCCCGCCATGCCGCCTGCCGAACGGAAGGGGATCGGCGGGATCGAGCGCCAGCGGCACGCCCGAATGCTCGGGTCCCAGATAGTAGGAGTCGATCGACTGCCGCGTATCGGTCCTCGATGGCCCGCCCAGCACCACAAACGACGGCAGGTTTTCGTTCCAGGTTCCCAACCCGTAATGGGCCCAGGCGCCGATGCTGGGCTGCGTTTCATCCAGCCGGTGCCGCCCGGTGTGCATCTGGTTCTCGGCGGCGTGGTCGTTGTCCGTCGTCCACATGTCGCGGACGAAACACAAGTCGTCCACCTGCTTTGCCAGGCACGGCCACCAGTCGGTGATCTCGATGCCGCTCTGGCCGTGCTTGTGCCAGCCGACTTGCATCGGGTAAATGAGCGGATAGACGTCACGAATGTTGATCTCTTCCGCGGGGACCGAACGAAACCGCTTCTTGTGCAGCGCTGAGAGGACCGGGTTTTCCAGCGGCGTTTTGTCGAACGAGAGCCCGGCGTACTTGTTCAGCGCCGGCTTGGGATCGAACGTCTCCAAGTGGCTGTAGCCGCCCGAAAGAAAGATCCAGATCACTGCCTTGGCCCGAGGAGCGAAATGCGGCCGTCCGTCCGGCGGCAGATCTCCGGCCGACTCCGCCGCCCGGCAGATCCCGTCCCGCGCCAGCATCGCGCCCAATGCCAGTCCCGTGAAACCCATGCCGAGATCGGCCAGGAAGGTCCGGCGGTGCACGCCGCCGCACGCCGTACAGTGCGCTGTTCTTGCCTTCACGGCAGACGCCATTCCTTTCGCTCCCCATTTATCGAATCGTGATGAAGTCGTTGTGATTCAAAAGCGCCCGAACCAGGCTTGCCCGCCCGCGCGTTGCCGCCGCCTCGGCGGTGGATGGCGCCGAAACCTCGGGTTGCGAGCTCAAGAACTTGACACACAGCTCCAACTCCACTGCCGTCGGACCCCGCGAAAGTATCTCCTCGAAGGCCGCGGCGACGTACGCGCTAGGGTCCGATCGCTCGTCCACCGATAAGCTCTTCCACAGTGCACCGGCCAGCTCGCTCCCCAGCTCATGCACCAACTCGCTGTTGGTCAGCGCCAGGGCCTGCTGCGGCATGATGCTCCGCGTGCGGCGGTAACACTCCATGGCATCGGGCGCGTCGAACAGTGCGCCGAGCTGGCTCTTGCCGTCCGTCTCCGGATGGCAACTGTAGTAGAGGCTCCGCCGCCGGGTGGTCAGGGCCTGGCTGTTCTCGAGCTCCTGGCCCCCCAGTTCCGCGTCGAGGCGCCCGGCCGCATGGAGCAGACTGTCCCGAACCGCTTCCGATTCCATCCGCCCCACGTTCATCCGCCACAGCAGCTTGTTCTCCGGGTCGATGGCTATGTTTCCAGGGTCCGGCCCAGGAGACGATGCCATCTGGTAGGCTTGGCTGGTCACGATCAGGCGGTGCATCGGCTTCATCTTCCATCCCGACTCCACGAACTCCACCGCCAGCCAGTCCAACAGCTCCGGATGCGTTGGCGGCGCGCCGTTGCGGCCGAAATCGAAAACACTGGCCACCAGGGGAGCGTGGAAATGGCGCAGCCAAATGTGATTGACGGCCACGCGGGCCGTTAGCGGATTGGCCGGGCTCGTGATCCAACGGGCCAACGCCCGCCGCCTTCCGGTGCTGCGCTCGGGGTAGCGCGGCCCCAGCGGCGTGTACGTGCTGCCTTGGGCAGCGTCGGCCGCCGCCGCGCGGGCCTTGTCGAGCGCCGTCCTGGCTTCGGCCAACTGCCGGGCCGCCGCCTCGATGCCGCTCGCCCGGTTGGCGTCCTCCGCCGGCTTCGCCTCGGCTTCCAACAGGAGCTGCTCGTTGGCCAACACCAGCGCCTCGCCCGACTTCACCGCCGCCTCGCGCTCGAGCTGGCTGGCGGCCCGCGCGAGCTGCTCGGCCTCCGCCCCGGCCGCCACGCCGGACTTGGCCCCGTC
>JBBDNX010000353.1:0-24011 GCA_040877345.1 Pirellulales bacterium | reverse complement strand
TGTACAGTGCCCACGGCGTTTCGCCCGCCGTCCGCTCCTTGGCCCAGGGCCGCGGGCTCGAGGTGATCGACGCCACTTGCCCCCTGGTGCGCAAGGTGCATCTGCAAGCGGCCCGGTTTGCCCGCGAAGGTTACACGATTGTGCTCATCGGCCACCGGGGGCATGACGAGGTCATCGGCACGCTGGGCCAGGTGCCGGGCGGGATCACGCTGCTGGAGACCCCCGACGAGGTCGACTCGCTCGAGGTGCCCGATCCCGCCAAGCTGGCCTACCTGACGCAGACCACGTTGAGCGTCGACGAAGCCAAGGTCATCATCGACCGGCTGCGCAGCCGCTTTCCCCGCTGCGTCGGCTCGCCCACGGAAGACATCTGCTATGCCACGCAGAACCGGCAGGAGGCGTTGAAGGCCCTGGTGCCGCAGTCCGACTTCGTGCTGGTGGTCGGCAGCCGCAACAGTTCCAACAGCAACCGGCTGGCCGAGGTGGCCCGCGACGCCGGCCGCCCGGCCCGGCTGATCGACTGCGCCGCCGAGATCGATCCGGGCTGGTTCGACGGGAGCGAAACGGTGCTGCTCACGGCCGGCGCCAGCGCACCCGAGCACCTCGTCCAGGAGTGCATCGAGTGGCTGGAGCATCGCTTTGGGGCTTCGGTCGAACATCATCAGTTGCGGCAGGAGAACGTGGAGTTTGCGCTGCCGCTGGAGGTGCGGTAACATGTCGTACGTGAACTTGAGTGCCACCCGCGTTTCGGATGCTCAACTGGTCGACCTGGAGGGGCTCGACGACGTGAGCGTGCTCGACCTCAGCGGGACGGACATCACCGACGCCGGCTTAAGCGCGCTCAAAGGGCTCAACCGGCTGGAGATGCTCGTCCTCGACGACACGCGCGTGACCGAACAGGGCATCCACGAGCTTCAACACGCCTTGCCACGCTTAACCATCCTTCGCTGATACTTCGCTCAAAGGCCATGCCGGAATCGACTGTTTACGATATCTTTTACAAGCTTGTCCGCGGCGGGCATGCCGACAGTGTCCGCGACTGCTGGCTCGAATTCGCTCGCCACGAGAAGTCCGGCAACTACTCCGCCACTCGCAGCGAGGCCTCGCGGCAGGCCCTCCACTGGGTGAGCCAGTTGGAGGAGCTCCGAAGCTGGATTCCCCAGTTCGGCGGCGTGGCCGAGGAGGAATGCCTCGAGTCGATCGACCGGGGCCTGGAGCTGTTCGGCATGCTCGACCAGACCGACGAGCTGATCGAGGCCGCCCGCGCCTGGGCCCACTTCATCCGCACCGAAGCCAAGTCCGTCCCCTCCGCCCGCCCGTAGCTTGTAGTGACCGCATTCATGCGGTCTTGGCGGGCTACAGGCCCCCTCGAGCACCACTCTCCGGGTCATCGCTCGGGAGGCGCCAGCCCCTGTTCCACCAAAAACCGCTCTACCGTCCGTCGCCACCGTGCGGTCCGCAGAGGTTGCTGTATACCGCGCGGGCCTCGGCCGGCCGGACGTTGAGGTCGCCGGCGCCGTGGAGCATCAGGGCCGGGCACTGGCACGTCTTGGCGTACTCGGCCGGGTCGCAACATTGGCTCCCAGGCCGCCGAAACAGTATGGTGAAGGAACCAATCGCAGGCGGCTCGACGGCGAGAATCGCCCCGATGGAGTCCCTTGAATGTACGATCACTTCACCGACCGTGCCCGCAAGGTCATGCAACTGGCCAACCAGGAAGCGCTGCGGTTCAATCACGAATACATCGGCACCGAGCACGTCTTGTTGGGCCTCATCAAGGAAGGCAGCGGCGTGGCTGCTCACGTGCTGAAGAACCTCGACATGGATCTGCGCAAGATCCGCCAGGAGGTCGAAAGGCTGGTGCAAAGCGGCCCCGACCTGGAGATTAAGGGAAAGCTGCCGCAGACGCCCCGGGCCAAAACGGTCATCAAGTACGCGGTGGAGGAGGCCCGCCACCTCAATCACGACTACGTCGGCACCGAGCACATCCTGCTGGGGCTGTTGCGCGAGGACGAAGGCGTGGCCGCCCAAGTGCTGACCAACCTGGGTCTCAAGTTGGAATGGGTCCGAGAAGAAGTCCTTAACCTGGTCCGCGGTGCCGGGGAGACAAGCGAGCGGAGCCAACCCAATGAATCGCACGCGACGGAGGCTTCTATGTACGTGTACGAGCGCTTCACCGACCGCGCCCGCAAGGTCATGCAACTGGCCAACCGGGAAGCCCAGCGGTTCAATCACGAGTACATCGGCAGCGAGCACATCCTGCTGGGCCTGATCGAGGAGGGCGGCGGCGTGGCTGCCCACGTACTGAAGAACCTCGACGTCGATCTGAGCAAGGCCCGCCACGAGGTCGAAAAGCTGGTTCAAAGCGGCCCCGATAAGGTCCCCATGGTCAAACTGCCGCAGATGCCAGGGGCCAAGAAGGTCATCGAGTACACGATGGAGGAGGCCCGCAAGCTGAACCACAACTACGTCGGCACCGAGCACATCCTGCTGGGTCTCTTGCGCCACCAGGAAGGCGTGGCCGCCGAAGTGTTCAAGAACCTGGGACTCCAGTTGGATAACGTCCGCGAAATGGTCCTCAATCTGCTGGACGATGGCACGCAGCAAAGCGAAGTGGGCGAACGTGGCGCGGCCCGCGGGCCCCTCCCCGCCACCCGCATCAACGTCGCCGAGTCGCGGAGCGAAGTGGGCGAACGCGGCGCGGCCCGCGGAGCCTTCTTCTGGTCGGTCGCGGTATTGGTCCTCTCGCTCATCGCCTTGGCCGGCAGCCTGTTGTTGAGCATCGGCCTGGGGCTCAAGGCCTGCCCGCTTTGCTTTTACCAACGCAGCTTCGTGATGGGCATCTTCGCCGTTCAGGCAATCGGCCTCGTCGCGGGCCGAGCGAAGGGTGGTTTCCTCTGCCTGCTCAGCTTGCCCTTGGCCGCCGCGGGGCTCGGCGTGGCCGCGTTCCATGAATACCTGGTTCTGAACGGGACGCTGGAATGTCCGGGCGGACTTTTCGAGCTTGGCACCGCTCCCGCCCAAAGCCTGGCGGCATTCATCGTGCTCTCCGTCGTGACGGCACTCGGCGCTTGGGCCGCCCGCTCTGAGCACCGTTCGCGCCGCCTCCGTACGGCCCTGGCCGCCGCCGGTCTCGGGCTGGTTCTCGCCGGGCTTTCGATCGCCAGCGCTCCCCCGCTGCCTCCTCCCCCCGCTGCGCCTTACGATCCGGTCAAGCAACCCCTCGACACGTGTCGCCCTCCGTTCGTGCCTCGTCGCTGAAGAGAGCCCGAATCTCGAGTTGCTTCGCCTCCACGCGTAGCCGGATTCGCCAGAATTCGGGCCGCTCCAGCTCCCCAGAACGCGTGGCGAGTCCTGCGACGTCAACTTGGCTTCGGCGCCGGAATCCATAAAGTCCATGAAACGATCGACTTGTTGAGGATCCGGAGCGCCGGTTGCGGCCGTTCGAAAATTTCCAACGGCGATCGGGCTCAGGAGGTGACGATGCAGATTAAGTGCCCCGCCTCGATCGGCCGGAGCCGCGCATGCGGCTAGATAGGTCTTGCCGGCATCTTTGATCGCCGGGCCGGCATTGCCAAGGCTTCCGGCGGCACAAGACTTGCGTACAATGCAAGGAGGGTCAATCCAGCGGCCGATCTAAGCGCGAGGTGTACCATGCAACTGAAGGAATTCCTTGCCCAACGTCAAGTCGGTTTCGAGGTGATCGAGCATCCGACAACTTACGATGCCCAGCGCCTGGCGCACTCGGTGCACACGCCGGGATCCCAGGTTGCCAAGACCGTCTTATTGCACGCCGACCACGACTTTGTCGAGGTGCTGGCTGTGCTGCCCGCCGATTGCAAGGTCGACATGCAAAAGGTCAGCCAGGCGCTAGGAGGGGCCGAAGTCGAGTTGGCCACCGAGGCCCAGGTCGCCGAACATTGCCCCGACTGCGAGGTCGGAGTGCTGCCCCCCTTCGGCTCTCAATACGGTCTGAATACCCTCGTCGACGAGTCGCTCGCCCGGCAGAAGGAGATTGTGTTCGAAGGCAATAGTCACCATGAAGCCATTCGCATGAGCTTTGAGGACTATCGCCGCCTCGAGAATCCGACCATCATCTCGTTTTCCCGCAGGTAGCGGCCGCAACCTTCCGGCGGCGACCGCCTGGAGTTATCCGATGGAGTCATCCACAAAAGCGGCCAGGCTCAGGTCCATCAACCCGGCCACGGAAGAGTTGATCCGCGAGTACCCCGAGCACGTCGACGAGGCCGTCGACGAGCGACTGCGGCGGGCCGAGCAGGCGTTTGCGGCCTGGCGGCGGACTTCCTTCGACGAGCGGGCCGAGCTCATGACGGCAGTGGCTCGCCTG
This sequence comes from Pirellulales bacterium, assembly GCA_040877345.1. GTDB lineage: Bacteria > Planctomycetota > Planctomycetia > Pirellulales > JAICIG01 > JBBDNX01. The sequence continues at coordinate 19,663 of JBBDNX010000353.1, read as the reverse complement.
CTGCGCAAACAGCGGCCCGTGTATGCCCGGCTGATGACCGACGAAATGGGCAAACCGATCACCGCGGCCGAAGCCGAGATCGACAAGTGCGCCGCCAACTGCGAGTTCTACGCGCAGCACGCCGAGTCGTTTCTCCGCAGCGAGGAAGTGAGTACCGACGCCACCCGCAGCTTCGTCCGCTACGACCCGCTCGGCCCTGTGCTGGCGGTCATGCCCTGGAACTTCCCGTTCTGGCAGGTTTTCCGCTTTGCCGCGCCGGCCCTGATGGCCGGCAATGTGGCCGTGCTCAAGCACGCCGCCAACGTGTCGGGTTGTGCGTTGGCCATTGAAGAGATCTTCCGCCAGGCCGGGTTCGAACCGGGTGTATTCACTGCACTCATACTGTCTTCCTCGCGCGTCGCCGGCCTGATCCGCCATCCGGCGATCCGGGCGGTCACGCTGACGGGGAGCGACCGGGCGGGCGAAGCGGTGGCATCGGAAGCGGGCAAGCAGCTCAAGAAAACGGTGCTGGAGTTGGGCGGCTCGGACCCCTTCATCGTGCTGGCCGATGCCGACCCGGTCGAGGCCGCCGGACAGGCGGTCAAGGCCCGCACGATCAACAGCGGCCAGAGCTGCATTGCGGCCAAGCGGTTCATCGTGGAGGCGCCGATCGCCGACCGTTTCGAGCAGGCCTTCACCGAGCAGATGCAAAGATTGAAGGTCGGCGATCCGGTGGACCGCTCGAACGACATCGGTCCCTTGGCCCGCGAGGATCTTTTGGAGGGGCTGCACGCGCAGGTCCGCCGGACGCTGGAGGCGGGCGCCCAACTGCGCACCGGCGGCAGCCGTCTGGACCGCCGCGGCTACTTCTATGCCCCGACGGTGCTCGCCGGGGTCGAGCCGGGGATGCCGGCCTTCGACGAAGAGACCTTCGGGCCGGTGGCCGCCGTCGTTCCGGCGCGCGATCTCCAGCACGCGTTGGATCTGGCGAATCGCTCGCAGTACGGGCTGGCGGCGAGCATCTGGACCGCCAACCCCGAGCGGGGCGCGGACCTGGCCGGAGAGATCGAGGCCGGGGTGGTCTTTGTCAACGAGATCGTGAAGTCCGACCCCCGGCTTCCCTTCGGCGGGATCAAGCGCTCCGGTTACGGCCGCGAGCTGGCCGAGTTCGGCATCCGCGAGTTCGTCAACATCAAGACCGTCTGGATCAAGTGACGCGAGCGACCCGGCCGGCGGAGAGATCGTTCGTGGAACGTTCTTGATTGTGGCCCCCGCCGGACAACCGGCTCCAAACGCGCCCGCTCCACCCGTCGTCTTTCGCGGGTTTTCCGGCCATTGGATGGCTTTTTATTCCGGGGCAATGGCGATGCTCTATTCCGCGGTGGTTGTGGCCCAACGCGACCCTGCGCGTCGCTGTCCAAACGGTCATCCGGTTTCACCTGGCGCCGACTTCTGCGAGCAGTGTGGTGCAAAGATCACCGATTCCGCTTTTGCACACCAAGATGCGCAGAATCCGTTTCGGTGAAGACCGGCTCATTCCACGGCAGCATGAAGGGCGGTGGCATGGACGGGCTTCAAGATACGGCCATCGAAGCCTGCCGCGTCGCACCGTTCCACTACCTCCCGATTGCTATATCCCGTCACGGCGATCATTCGTGCGCCTTTCAGCTCCGCCATCGACCGCAGATGCTTGACGACTTGGAAGCCGTTCATGGCGGGCAAGCCGATGTCAACCAGCACTACGTCTGGCTTGAACGCGGGGGCATGGTCGACAGCCGACTCCCCGGTCGGGCAGGACTGGACTTCGTACCCCCAGTGCCGAAGGAGCAACGAGAACATGTCGGCCGAATCTTGGTCGTCTTCGACGATCAGGACGCGCCGCGGATAATCGCCGGCCATGGCGGGCCTTCCGAGAGGTGATGGGCTTCCGGGCCGTCATTTTACCCCCCGCCCAATTGGCGTCAAACGCGCAGGCGGCCAGAGGCGCTGGTGGGAGTCGAACCCACGATGGCGGATTTGCAATCCGCTGCCTTAGCCTCTTGGCTACAGCGCCGAACGAAGATGCTAACTTAGGATATTGCCCGGCCACTGGTCAAGGGGACGCATCGCCTTTGACCACAACGCCTTATCGTTCATGCGGCCCTCGCGGGCAGCTCAAGCCCGCCCACGCGCGGCTGCCCCGGCCACCAGGCCAAATCACATGTCCTTAAAGAATTAAGCCCCCGCGGTTCGATGCCTGCTTGTAGCCGGCTCATGCCGCCGCATGAACGCCGCCAACGCACACGCACGCCCCCGGGCCAGCGAAGCCCGCCCAAACGGCATTCCCCACCATGAGTTTTTTCCGTCTGCTGAAGAGCTTTTGGCAACGCCAGTCAGTCGCCGAACTGGCCCGGCAGATTGCCGCCCGCGCCTACCCGTTGGTCCGTGAAACCGTCGATCCCCAGGCGGTGCCTATCCCCAGGGCCGAAGCCCGAGGTTATATTCGTGCCAAGGCGACGCCCGTGATCCGCTCGCAGGTCCAAGCCCTGCTGGCCGCCGAGAGCCGCCTGGCTGCCAGCCTCGCTCCGTTGCTCGTCGCGCACGCCGGCGAGCGGGTCGTGCAGTCGATCCTGGCCGACCTTAGCCGAGACAAGGCGCGCCAGGCATCGAGGCGGGCCGCTTGACTTTCCTTGAAGAGCCTGCGGTAGAACAAAATGCTTTTGGGCGTCAGCCGCCACTTGCACGCCCTCTTCTGGCTGGGCCTGCTGGCCTTGGCCAATTGGGAGGACCGGCGCGTCGCGGGAGCCCGCGCCATGCCTCCCGTCGAGATCTTTCGCGGGGTGACCTATGAGTGCACCCGCCTGCCGGAAAGCGCCGAGGGGGGAGGGCTGGCCCACATTGTACGCGTCGATTTGGCTGCGCCGGGCATCGACTTGTACCTGACCCCCACCGATCCAACGGCTGCCGCGCAGGGCCACGAGTATCGTCTCGCGCATGCCGACCGCGTCGCCCGCGAAGAGGACTTGGCAGTGCTGATCAATGGGGCCATGTTCAAGCCCGACTCGTTCGTGCTGCCCATGGCCGGCGACTGGGCCCTCGGCGGCGAAACCATCGTGGCCGAAAACCAAACGAATCACGTCGACCCGCACAGCTACTTGCTCTGGTTCGACGCCAAGCTGGTCCCACACCTCGAGGCAAGCAAACCGCCGCCGCAGTCCGCCTTGGAACGCGCCCGGTTCGCCATCGGCGGCCAGGCCGTTGTCCTCCGCGATGGCCGTCCACGGATTCGGCCCGCCCACCCGCCAGACCGCCGGACCCTGCTCGGCATCGACCGGGACAAAAAACTGCTCTGGCTGGCCGTTTTCGAGCGCGCCACGTTTCACCTTGCCGCCGCCACCCTGGCCAGTCGGGGCGCGATTGACGCGATCCCCCTGGACGGAGGCCGCTCCAGCACGCTGTTCCTCGGCGCGTCGAGGGCCTTGCCCCGCTCCGGCTGTGTTGTGGGCGGCCAGCGGCCAGTCGCCACCTTTCTAGGCGTAAGAGCAAACGGCGTCGGGCTTTAGGGGCGTTTTCGGATGGTGCTCTTCAAAAGCAACGTTTGCGCGAAACGCCGGACCGATTGCGAACTTGCGCAAAATCGCAACCAAACCGTTGATTTGGGGGGGTTGGCCGATCAGACTACTTCCGTCTGGGCTCGCAGGCGCCACGCGCGCGCCTTCCGATGTCGCAGGGGCCTTTGAGCAACAAAGGGGTTCGAAGTGACAGCCATTGTGCGGACGCGGCCGGCAAGGCCGGTCGCAATTCGGAGAGGGTTGTTTGGCCTCGTCGCATGCACGCTGGCCATTTGCCTCGCCGGCCTGCCGGCGGCCCCGGCCTCGGCCGCGATGATCACGCTCGGCTTCGCGAGCATCACGAACAACGATCCGACCGACGCGGCGATCGGCGAGGCGCAAATGTTTGTGGACATCACGGATGAAGGGGTTTCCACAAACCAGGTTAAGTTCATTTTCCGGAACATCGGTCCTGAAGCCTCTTCGATTTGCGATGTCTATTTCGATGACGGAACTCTGCTTGGTATCGCCAGTATCGTGAACGGTACGGGCGTCAAGTTTTCACAGGGCGCCAGCCCGCCTTTGCTGCCGGGCGGAAATAGTCTCGATCCGCCGTTTGAAGTGACCGCGGGATTCCTGGCCGACTCGGATGCTCCGGTGATGCCAAACGGCGTGAACCCGAATGAGCAGCTCGCAATTATCTTCAATTTGAAAGATTCACAAGGTTACGCCTCGGTGCTCCACTCGCTGTTGCTTGCCGGGGCGGATGACGGGCTGCGGATCGGGATTCGCGTACAAGGCTACGAGAGCGGTGGGAGCGAAAGTTTTGTGAACCACCCAGTGCCTGAACCATCGTCTCTGGCGCTTTGCGGTGCCGCCATGCTGTCCTTGGCTGGTTTCCGCCGCTTCCGGCCCGGGCTGGCCGGCTCGAAAGCGTAAGGCGGTGCACTCGCCGCTTCCCGGCCTCTCGCGCACCGGCCCGCTCTTGCGCACCACTGTTCAACTCAGACTGTTCCTCGGCTCAAACCAGCTCGAACCAGTCGGCGTTCAACTGGGCGATCTCGGCGAAGATCTTTAACCGCGCTTGCCGCGTTGTGGCACTCGTCGAACCGACTTCGAGGCTCTCAACCAGGGCTTGGAGCGGGCTGGCCGGTTGTGCGGCCTGGCTCGCCGAATCGACCGGGCGCGGCTGTTGAGGTGCTGGCTCCGAAGTCGTTCCACCATCCTCGACCGTGACCCGGCTGCCAGCGTCATGCGCGCTCGCATAACTCACTACCGCGGACGGAGTGGAGTCGATCGGCGCCGGGCCGCGGTCCAGGACGAACTCGGCGTTCAACCGGTAGGTGCCCATCCCGAACACGTCGTTGACCGCGCCGTCGGCCACCAGGTACACCGTCTGCCCGGCCGGTAAACCCTTCAAGGTGATGCTCGCCTTGCCGCCGTATTGGCCGCCGGCATCGGCGACCGCCAGCCGCCTGCCCGCGCCGTCGTACACCGACAATTTCGGCGACAGCAGGCTGATGCCGCCCGCGTCGACCGAGACGGTCAGCGTGCCTTCGGCGCCCTCGGGAAGCCGGACGCGGTAATAATCCACGTCGGCCAACGTCGTCAGGTCGGCCGACACCTCCACTGCGCCGGAGCTCAACGCGAGCGTGCTGGCCGTTCGAAACGTGTCGTTGGCGGCCACGGTATCGAAGCTGTCGTGCGCGCGGGCGCCGTAGATCCCCTGTACGCCCGCGATGTCAGCGGCCGCCAGTCCCGAGTAGACGCCCTTGATCGTGGCGTACATCATCGTGCCCGCCGTGCCATGCCCCAGGCCCAGCGCGTGACCCGTTTCGTGCAACAACACGGAATACAGATCGATGTGTTTGCCCAGGCTGAAGTTGGAGTTCGAGTTGAGGGTGATGTCGCCTCCCCGCGTGGTCCCGCTGGGATAGTAGGCATAAGCCACGAAGCGATCGAGCGGATGCGCGCCCAGCCGGATGTCGCCAAAGCGGCTGTCGCCCTGGGCTCGTCCCGGCGAGCCGGTCGGCGATCCGCCGTCGGACACGAAGTGGAAGTCCAAGTTCGATACGTTGGCCCACGTCTGTAAGGCGCGGGCAAACTCCCGCTGCCACGCCGCGCGCGGCGCCGCCGCGTCCAACTCCGCGTACAAGCTGCTCGTGTATCCGTCCGTCGAAGTGCCGTCCGGCAGCAAGCTCACGGATACGTCGGTGCTGGCCCACTCGCGGCCTGCCGCCGCGTGCAGTAACATCCGCGGCTCCAGCGTTTCATAGCGCGATCGGCGCGTGCGGCCGCGATCGGTTCCAGCCATTCGACACGGGGGCTCGAGGGAAAATAGGGGCATCTTGCCGTTCCCTTTGGTCTGATGTGACGAGATGTGTGCGATGGCGGAGCGGTCTTTTAGCCGCTGTGGCCGCAGGCCGCAATTGCGAAATCATCGGCCCGCCACGGTTTCGGTCCTGGCCTCGGCCGCGGCCCGATTGGCCCACGAGGCGGGGTTGCAGTTCCCAATCCTGCTGCTTGTCTGGACTTAAAGCCCCAGTTAAGCTGGCATTGATCGACGCAAGTCCTCCGGCCAAGACTCGTGTGCTCATGCTCGAAATTCTTCAACGGCTGCTCGAATCGCTGCGCGCGGGCCGGCCCCTGGTCTACTGCCGGCTGGTCGAGACCCGCGGGTCTACTCCGCAAAAGGCCGGGGCGGCCATGCTCGTCTTTCCCGACGGCTCTCAGGCAGGCACTCTGGGGGGTGGCTGCGTCGAGGCCGAGGTCAAACGCCGGGCGTTGGCCGGCTTGGAGCAGGGCCGGGCCGAGGTGGCCGCCTTCCAGCTCGACAACGACTACGGTTGGGACGATGGCTTGATCTGCGGCGGGCGGATGCAAGTCCTCATTCAGCCGATGCCGGCAGCGGGGGAGACGGCCGGCGCCCCGAGTTATTTTGGAAGGTATTTCGAACTGCTCAGCCAAGGGTCGGGTTGTCTGGAAGCCATCGTGTTCGATGGCGCCAAGAGCGGCCTGCCCGCGCCGGCCTGCTATCTATTCGATCGAGACCGCCGGCTGGTCGCGGCCGCCCTTGAATCAGCCGCCACGGCCACCGATGTCCCTGCCGGCATCATCGATCAACTGCCCGATTTGGGCGCGCGCCCGCGCCCGATGGCCACGCAGGGAGTGGCGTATCTGCCCGTGTTGCCTCGTTGCCGGTTGCTGATTGTCGGCGGCGGACACATCGGCCGCGCGGTCGGCAACATGGCGCCCGATCTTGATTTCGACGTGTGGGTCCTCGACGACCGCGCCGAGTACGTCAGCCAGGACCGCTTTCCGCAGGCCGCCCGCTTGATCCAGGGTGAGATCGGTCCCACGCTGCGCAATCTGGAGATCACTCCGGACACGTATGCCTTGATCGTCACGCGCGGGCACAACCACGATGAAGAAGCGCTCTTTCATTTGGCCGAGCGCGGCGCCCGCTACGTGGGGCTCATCGGCAGCCGCCGCAAGATCAAGCTGATCTTCGACGACCTCGAGGCCCAGGGTGTTTCCAGCCAGGCCTTGTCGAAGGTCTATGCTCCCTTGGGCATCGACATCGGTTCGCAAACCGTCCCGGAAATCGCGATCAGCATCCTGGCCGAGCTGATCGCTCATCGCAACCTGGCTGGCGCGGTGCCCGGCCGGCCGGCGCCGCTCGTCGCGGCCGACCCGTGAAGACCCCCTGCGCCAATCCATACGGCGAGCAACCCGGGCGCAAGGAGTGACGCCTCGGTCCAAGGAGCATCGTGAACACTCCGCGCAGCTTTGCCATCGTTCCGGCTGCCGGCCGCAGCGAGCGGATGGGCAGACCCAAGCTGCTGCTCCCCTGGCGGGGGGCAACCGTGATTGAGCACGTGCTGTCCGCCTGGAAGCGTGCCGGCGTTTCCCGTGTGGTGGTGGTCGTGCATCCCGAAGATCGGGCGCTGGCGGCGGTCTGCCGCGATGCCACCGTCGACGTCGTCGTCGCCGACCCGCCGCCCGCCGACATGAAAGCCTCGGTCCAATGCGGACTGGCACACGTGGCCAGCCATTATGCTCCCTCCGCCGGCGACGCCTGGCTCTTGGCACCCGCCGACATGCCCTTGTTGGAGGCCGGCTGGATCGAGAAGCTGCTCTCGTCGCGCCGCCCGGCGCCCGACGAGATCATCGTGGCGTCGTGCCAGGGGCGCCGCGGCCATCCGGTGCTGTTTGCCTGGCCGCTGGCCCGGGAAGCGGCCAAACTGATGCCCGACGAGGGCCTGAACGTTTTGCTCGACCGGCATCCCTGCAGCCGGGTCGAGCTGCCCAGCGACGTGCTCGGGGATCTCGATACTCCGGACGACTATCAGCGTCTGCCCCATGGCGACGAACGGCCTTGACGCCTTGTCGCCGTATGTCTTGTCGGCTGGTCGGGTTCCTGCCCCGGCCCTTTGCACGGCCCGTAGCCAGCGCGTAGACTCATGGAATCGCTCGTGAGGGCTGGGCCTGGAGGCTCCGTCATGTGCCGAGTGCGTGTTCATCCCGTTGTGACCAGCGACCCGATGGCCGAGAGTCAACGTTCTTGTCTCGTTGTCGGCCCTCGCGTTGGCCGGCCCGCGCCTGCCAGCCCTTACGTGGGCCGCCGTGCCCTGTTGGCATTGGCTTCGCTGGTGGCCTTGACTCCGTTGATCTCGGGTTGTCGAGGATGCACGCGCGCCGACCCCTTGACCGAAGAAGAGCGGGAGGCCAAGCGCGAGGAGCTCAGGAAACAGAAAGAACAGCAGAAGCCGGACTTCGAGTTCCTGCGGTTCTCGGTCCGACCGAACCAGACCGACAGGATCGAAACCGGCGTCAAACCAGGCCATTGGACTACGGGCAGCATGGAGGCCCGGGCGAACAACTTCGAATACCGGGGCGAACTGGCCTGCGAGCTGCTCCAGCAGGGCAGGCCGGTCGACCTGGATCAAATGCCGTTCCGCCTGCGGGTCACCCGGCCCGCCATCCTTCCCAAGGGGCAAAAACGGAGCTTCGAGTATCCCGTCTATTCTCCCTTGGAGGTCCAGACGCACCAGTTATCCACCCGGTTGCTCAGCGGCCCGGCAGGCAGAACCATCGTGCAGGACCTGCAGCCGCTCAACCGCATGCCGGCCCACCAGTATTACTTTGTCGTACTGGCCCGCAATCCCGATCTGTATGGTTATCTGAGAACGCTCGATTCCATTCGCGCGCCGCGTACCGACATGGGCGAAGCCCCGGTCGAAGCCCACTACCGAGTGATCCTGCCGAAGATCCGCAACCGGGCTGCGTTGCCCAACGGCGCCTTGAGCTGGACCGCCATCGCCTGCATTCTCTGGGACGATCTCGATCCGAAGTTGCTCGCCCCGGACAAGCAACAAGCCCTGCTCGACTGGCTGCACTGGGGGGGCCAGCTCATCGTAAGCGGGCCTGAAACTTTAGATACCGTCCGAGGGAGCTTCCTCGATCCCTACCTGCCTGCTGACGGGGGCGAGGCTTTGACGCTCGATACCGACAGCCTTGCCGAAATCAGCTCCACCTGGACCACATCCGGCCGGCCGCTGACCACCGTGCAACCCTGGACGGGCCAGAAGCTGACGCCGCGCGCGCCCTCGCAGCTCCTGGCCGGGGCGGGCCAGGAGCCGCTGGTCGTTGCCCGTCGCGTGGGGCGGGGTCGCGTGGTGGTTACCGCTTTCCATCTCAGCCAACGCGAGTTACGCAACTGGCCCAGCTTCGACGGCTTTTTCAACGGCTGCATCCTGGCCCGCCCGCCCCGGGTTTTCAGCCTGAACGACGGCCTTACGGTGCGGGTGGACTGGAAAGAAGGCGACCCCTACGACCCTTCGTGGGTCAGCCATCTGCGTTATTTCACTCGCGATGCCGCGCTTTCGGATAGCAGCTTCGCCGCAATGCGGCGGCAACGCCCCGAACCCACCAGGCCGGCCATCGACGAAGTCACGCTATCCCCGTGGGGGCAGCCGATGTACATCGGCGACTCCACCGACGGCCCGCCCGTTGGTCCCGGCGTGGCCGCCTGGGACGACTTCAGCACCAGTGCCGACCTGGCCAGTTATGCCCTCCGCGAGGCCGCCGGGATCGTTGTGCCCGAAGCCACCTTCGTCGTCTGGGTGCTCGCGGTCTATGTCGTGGTGCTGGTGCCGGTCAACTGGGCGTTCTTCCGGATGCTGGGCCGCGTCGAGCTGGCCTGGGCCGTCGCCCCCTTGATCGCCGTCGGTTGCTCGTTGGCCGTGGTCTACCTGGCCCAGCTCGACATCGGCTTTGCCCGCTCCCGCACCGACCTGTCCGTGATTGAGGTCCAGGGGGAGCACCCACGCGCGCATCTGACCCGATACATCGCCTTGTACAGTTCGTTGGGAACCAGCTACCGGCTTCGTTTCGAAGACGACACGGCCCTGGCCCTGCCGTTTCCCACCGGCCGGCAGATGCTCAGCGGCACGGGCCGCGGCACCGTCGGTTTTCGCCGCGTGCGCGAGGCCGAAAAGGTCGGCGCCGAAGACGAGATTTCGGAGGTGACGTTGGAAGGATTGGCGTTCGACTCGAACACGACCGGCATGGTGCACACCGAGCAGATGTACGACCTGGGCGGCGGCGTCCGTTGGGAGGCCCTGGGCGACGACCGCTTCCGGCTCACCAACCTGACCAACCTGACGCTCGAGGGCGCCGGAGTCGTGGGAAAGGACAAAGCGGCCTGGGTCGGTTCGCTGCCGCCGGCTGCCCAGGTGGAAGTGCGGCTGGTGCCGGCGAAGACCGACGAGCTGTGGACCAACCAACGAGGTCGTTCGCTGGCCACACCCAGCGCCGCACGCTCGGATAAACTGAACCTGCTCAACCTGCGGAACCTGCTGGCACTGGCCCAGAAGGAAGTGCCGGCGGGAGAAGTGCGGCTGGTGGCCTGGACGCCCGACGAAATCGGCGGCCTGACGATTCGTCCGGCCGCCTCGCAGAAGCGGCATCGCGGCCTGTTCGTGGCCCATCTGGATTACGGTCCGCTGCCCGAGCCGCAGCGCGACCAGAACGCCCGTGCCATGGTCCAGGCACAACTGAGGGACCCTTTGCCGCCCGAAGAGCTGGACGACGACCTCGTGCCGGACGAGAATCCCTGAGCAGTCAACGGCACGCCCTTCACCGCCATCATCTCCCGGCCCATGATCGAACTCATCGACTTTGGCAAGAACTACGGCGACTTTACCGCCGTGGAGTGCTTGAACCTGACCATCGCCGCCGGCGAGATGTTCGGTTTCATCGGGCCCAACGGGGCCGGCAAGAGCACCACCATCCGCTTCCTGGCCACGCTGCTCAAGGCCACGCATGGCGAGGGGGTGGTCAACGGGCACAGCGTTACCCGCCGCCCGCTGGACGTCCGCCGCAGCGTGGGCTACATGCCGGACAACTTCGGCGTGTACGACGGCATGAAGGTCTGGGAATTCCTGGACTTCTTCGCCGTCGCCTACCAGATCCCCCGCTCGAAGCGGAAGCACGTGATCGGCGACGTGCTGGAGCTGTTGGACCTGACCCACAAGCGCGACGACTTCGTCAACGGGTTGTCGCGGGGCATGAAGCAGCGGCTGTGCCTGGCCAAGACGCTAGTGCACGACCCCCCGGTGCTGATCCTCGACGAACCCTCCAGCGGCCTCGATCCGCGGGCCCGCCTGGAGGTGAAGGCCCTGCTGAAGGAGCTGCGGCGGATGGGCAAAACCATCCTGATCTCCAGCCACATCCTGACCGAGCTGGCCGACTGCTGCACTTCGATCGGCATCATCGAGCGCGGAGTGCTGCTGATGCACGGGCCGATCGACGAGGTCTACCGCCGCATCAAGCGAAACCGCATCCTGGAGATCCGCTTTCTGGACAAGATGGAGACGGCCCTGTCGATCATCCGCAGCCTGCCGCAGACGCTCGACGTGCAGGTCGAAAACCATCGCGTCACCGCCGAGCTGGCCGCCGAGGATCACGACGTGGCCGCACTGCTCGAGCGGCTGATCGCGGCGGGGGTGAAGATGCACTCCTTTGCGGAGAAAGATCCCACGCTGGAGGACGTCTTCATGCTGGTCACCAAGGGACTTGTCATCTGAATCGCCGCCACTCATGTACCTGATCGAGAATCCCGTCCTGCAGCGCGAGCTCTTGGTGAACCTGCGGATGCGGCGGGGCTTCGCGCTGTTGTTCTTCTACGTGGCGCTGCTGGGGGGCGTCGTCTACATGGCCTGGCCCGAGGCCGAAAAGATCGACATGACCAACCCCGAGGCCGCCAAGCGGCTGGTGAACCTGTTTTTCCTGGGCCAGTACCTGATCGCCTCGCTGATGGCCCCCAGCTTCGCGGCCGGCGCCATCACCGGCGAAAAGGAGCGCAAGAGCTATGAGATGCTGCTGGCCAGCCCGCTGCGGCCGGGCGCGATCGTGCTGGGCAAGCTGTTTGCCTCGCTGTGCCACGTGGCGATCCTGATTTTTTCGTCGCTGCCGATCGTGATGATCTGCCTGCCCTTGGGGGGCGTGTCGCTCTACGAGGTGCTCGCCGTCTACCTGGCGTTGATCCTCTCGGTGGTCACTTTCGGCATGATCAGCCTCGCCTGCAGCAGCTATTTCCAGCGGACCGCCGCCTCGCTGGTCGTTTCGTACCTGGCGATCCTGCCGCTGGCATTGGCGGGCCTGCTCTTCTGGCGGGCCTTCGAGGGCGTGGCCGGGTTCCGGCTCCTGGCCACCGTCACCGTCTTGCCGATCGCCTGCTTCGTGATCGGCGGCGTGCTCTTCGTGGCCACCAGCCGCCGCCTGCTGCACCCGCCCGACGTGGGCAGCGAAGGCAAGGAGGTGGTCGACGAGGCCCAGGAGCTGCGCGAGGCGGTCGGCCTGGTGATCCACCGCGACCAGTTTCCCGATCGGCTGTTTGCCCCCGCCAAGCGTGTCGGGCTGCTGGAGGATGGCGCCAATCCGATCTACGACAAGGAAATGCGCAGCGAACTGTTCAGCCAGGGCACGCTGATGCTGCGGGTGGTGATCCAGGTCAGCATGTTCCTGGCCATCCCGCTGATGGCCTTCTGCCTGTACCTTTTCCCCCAGGCGGCCCCCTGGTACATCAGCTACGTCGTGCTGTTCAACATGCTCGTCGGGCCGGTGTTCTCGGCCGGCAGCGTCACCAGCGAACGCGAACGCGAGACGCTCGACCTGTTGCTCGTCACCACCCTGTCGCCTTGGCAGATCCTGTGGGGAAAGCTCGTCTCCGGATTGCGCGTCTCCTGCGTGCTGACCTCCTTTCTGTTGTGGCCGTTGTTGCTGGCCTGCGTGATGGTGCAGTACTACTGGTCGAACCTGATCACGATCGCCGGCTACCTGGTCATCATCGCGCTGACCTGCCTGACCACGGCCGGCCTGGCCCTGTTCTGCTCGGTCATTTTCCGCAAGACATCCGTCAGCATGATGACCGCCTACCTGGTGGTGGTGCTCTTGTTCCTGGCCCCGGTGGCTGTTTCGGAGTTCGCCGAGGTCTTCTATCCGACCCACCCCGCCGCGGCATTGGTCAAGCAGTTGTCGTTCAGCAGCCCCTTCATTGCCGCTTTCAGTCTCCCTTTGGACCTCGATATTCAAGATGCGACCGCCATCCCCGCCAACTGGCCGCTGTGGACTTCGTTCGTCATCTTTTATATGGCGCTCGATGCTGCCTTGGCCGCCGGCATGATCTGGCTGTTTGGCGTCCGCTGGCGCGTCGCCCACTGATTGGCTCGTAGTGACCGCATTCATGCGGTCGAGCGGTCGAAGGCTCGTAGTGACCGCATTCATGCGGTCGAAGCGTAAGGCCTTCATCGGACCCGATGAATCGGGTCACTACGAACAGGACCCGATGAATCGGGTCACTACGAGCCAGCGGCGACTCAGCGTCCCGATAAATCCGGCGAGGCCCGAACCGCGCGGCGGCTCGTGTCGCGGCCTCCCGCCTTGGCGCTCCGCATCGCCTCGTCGGCAGCCTGGAACAGGCCCTCGGACGCCTCGAGCACTTCGCTCGACGCCACCGCGGCGCCGGCCGGCTCGACACAGTATCCCGCGCTGGCCGTGGCCGCCAGCGACACGGCCGCCAGCCCGCACGCCAGCTCCTTGCGCACCCGCTCGACCAGCTCCCCGGCCGTCGCTCCGCCGTCGGTCCAGGCCAGCACACCGAACTCGTCGCCACCCAGCCGCGCCAGGAAATGCTGGCCCGCCAGCGAACGCCGCAGCACGCGGCCGGCGGCCTTGAGCAACTTGTCTCCGGCGGCGTGCCCCAGCGTGTCGTTGATCCGCTTGAAGTGATCGAGATCCAAGATCGCCAGGCATAGCCTCTCGGCGTCGCTTGCGCGTCCGCGCGGCTGCGACAGCCGTTTGGCCAATTCCTCGTCCCAGGCCCGTCGATTCGGCAATCCGGTGATCGCGTCGGTCAACGCCAGCCGCGTCAGCGCACGGCGCAGCCGGGCGCCGCGGCGGACTTGCCGCCGCAGCCGCACCATCTCGCCCAACAGCCGGCAGGCCAGGGCAATCTCCCTTGGCGTGGCATCGACCGGGAGCGTCACGTCGGCCGGCCCTCCGCGACCGACCGCCACTACTCCCACGTGGCCCTGTGCCAGTTGGGGCCGGTCGAGCGCGGCAATCACGGCGGCGATCGGCCGGTTGGTGAGGATGCAATCGGGCCTGACGGTGGCCGGCAGGGCCTCGGGCGCCGACCACGCCCGGCAACCATACTCTTCCAACCAGGCCGACCACCGACGAGCCAGCGAGGCCTCGTCGGCCAGGATCAATACCGAGGCGGTGTTGGACGAAAACATCGGCGAAATTTGACCAAACGGCCCTCAACCCCCGCACGCTTGTCGATTATAACCCCGCAAACCGCACCCGGATGCCGGCGATCTGGGCCTTTTTATTCTTTATTCGAAGCATCGAAGGACGTGGTACTTTGGTCTTGGATCTTAGGACTTGGGGCTTAGAACTTCGGGTCGGCCACCCGACGAGTAGTTCGAGCCGCTGCCTGAGCGTCCAAAGTCCTAAGTTCCAAGATCCAAGTCCCATTTCGAGCATTCCATTTGGCGGCTTCGCCACGCCGCTGCTAGAATCACGGGGCCGCCCCGCGGCGCACGCAAGTCGATCCAGGCCCAACCAGCGTCCATGAGCACCGAACTGAGCGAGATCGGCGCCATCCCGGCTTCGTGGACCCGGCGTCATTTGCTGGGCCTCGAAAATCTCACGGCCGAGGAATTGCTGGTGCTTTTGGACACGGCGGCCATGTTCAAGGAGGCCAGCGGCGGCTGCCGTCAAAAGCTCACCGCGCTGGCCGGCAGGACCTGCGCCAACCTGTTCTTCGAGCCCTCGACTCGCACCCGCACCAGCTTCGCGCTGGCCGCCCGCCGGCTCAGTGCCGACACGGTCGAGTTTTCGGCCACCGGCAGCAGCCTCTCTAAGGGAGAGACCTTCATCGACACGGCGCGCAACATCGAGGCCATGGGCGTTGACGTGGTCGTCGTGCGGCACCGCACGCCGGGCACGCCCCACCTGTTGGCGCAGAACCTCGAATGTTCCGTGATCAATGCCGGCGACGGCCCGCACGAGCATCCAACGCAGGGACTGCTCGACATCATGACCATTCGCGAGCACCGCGGTCACCTGGACGGCCTCACCGTGGCCCTGGTCGGCGACATCGCGCATAGCCGCACCGCCCGCTCGAATATCTGGGGGCTCAAGCGGCTGGGCGCGCACGTGATCGTCTGCGGGCCCTCCACGCTGGTTTCGCCCTTGTGGCGCGAGCTGGGCGTCGAAGTCTGCTACAACCTCGACGAGATCCTGCCGCGCTGCGACGTGCTCAACCTGCTGCGGATCCAGTTCGAGCGCCAGACGACGCGCCCGTTCCCTTCCGTCCGCGAGTACGCGCACCTCTACGCCATGAACCGCGAGCGGCTGGCCAGGGCCAAAAACGACATTCTCATTTTGGCGCCCGGACCGATCAACCGCGGCGTCGAGGTCACGCCCGAAGTGGCCGACGGGCCCCACTCGGTCATCCTCGAACAGGTCACCAACGGCCTGGCCGTCCGCATGGCCGCCTTGTGGCTGGTCTGCGGGGCCAGTTGATGTTTTCGCCGTTCAGCGCCGCCCCCAGAGCAATCCAGACGCTTCCCCAAATCCGCTAAGGTACGCCCATGCTCGTCGATGCCTCCAAGGCCGGCTCCCGCCTGGTGATCCGCAACGGCCGGCTCATCGACCCCAGCCAGTCGCTCGACCGCCTTGGCAGCCTGGTGATCGAAGCGGGCCGCATTGCCGGGTACGACCTTGACGTGAACGGCCAAAGCGAAGTCCTCGATGCCCAGGGAAAGATCGTGGCCCCGGGGCTGATCGACATGCACGTGCACCTCCGCGAGCCGGGACGCGAGGACGACGAAACCATCGCCACCGGGACCGCCGCCGCGCTGGCCGGCGGGTTCACCTCCATCGCCTGCATCCCCAATACCGAGCCGCCCATCGACACGCAGGCCACGGTCGAGTTTGTCCGGCACCAGGCGGCCCTGGCGGGCAATGCCAACGTGTTCGTCGTGGCCTGCGTCAGCAAGAACCGCGAAGGCAAGGAGCTGGCGGAGATCGGCCAGTTGGTCGAAGCCGGCGCGGTGGCCTTCACCGACGACGGCGCGCCGGTGTACGACGCCGAGCTGATGCGCCGCGCGTTCGAATACTGCCGGATGTTCAACAAGCCCATTCTCAATCATGCCGAAGTCCTGGAGCTGACTCGCGGGGGCGTCATGCACGAAGGCCTGGTCTCGCTGATCCTGGGGCTGCCCGGCATGCCGGCCGCGGCCGAGGACGTGATGACCAGCCGCGACATCGCCCTGGCCGAGGCCACCGAGGGCCGCATCCACATCATGCACGTCTCCAGCGCCGGCAGCGTCGAGCTGGTGCGGCGCGCCAAGCGGCGCGGCGTGCAGGTCTCGACCGAGGTCTGTCCCCACCACTTCACGCTCACCGACGACTGCCTGCGGTCGTTCGACTCGAACTACAAGATGAGTCCCCCCTTGCGGAGCCGCCACGACGTCGAGGCCTGCATCGCCGGACTGGCCGACGGCACCATCGAGGTGATCTGCACCGACCACGCGCCGCATGCCCTGGAAAAGAAGATGCAGGAGCTGGACCAGGCCCCCTTCGGCATCGTGGGGCTGGAGACGGCCCTGGGGCTGGTCATTACCAAGCTGATCGAGCCCGGGCACCTGACCTGGTCCGGGGCCATCGAAAAAATGACCATCAATCCGGCCCGCATCCTCGGCATTCCCAAGGGCACCTTGGCCGTGGGGGCCGATGCCGACGTGACGATCATCGATCCCGATCATCGTTGGACGGTCGATGCCACTCGGTTCCGCTCCAAGAGCCGCAACACCCCCTTTGCCGGCTGGGAGCTGCGTGGCCGGGCCGACACCGTCATCGTCGGCGGCAAGGTCAAGTACCGGCTTGGTGCTTAGGACTTAGATCTTGGATCTTGGAAATCTTGGTGCTTGGATCTTGGTGCTTGGACCTTGGCACGTCCGTCCAAAGTCCTAAGTACCAAGATCCAAGATCGACCAGGGTATAATGCCCGAGCGTCCGTCCAAAGTACCAAGCACCAAGATCCAAGATCCAATCCGGTGTCGCTGCTCATCGACGGCTACAACCTGATGCACGCCGCAGGCATCATCGGCCGGGGCCGCGGACCCGGCGGCTTCGAGCGCAGCCGTCTGGCTTTGCTTGATTTCGTCGCCGAGTCGATTCGTGCCGACGAGGTCGGCAAGACCACGGTGGTCTTCGATGCCGCCGGAGCGCCACGCGGTCTTCCCTCGACCTTGACGCACCGCGGCCTGACCGTGCGGTTCGCGGTCAGCTACGATGATGCCGACGAGTTGATCGAGGAATTGATCGAGGCCGACACGGCCCCCCGGCGGTTGACGGTCGTCTCCAGCGACCACCGTTTGCAGCGCGCAGCGCGCCGCCGCAAGGCTCAGGCCATCGACAGCGACCGCTGGTACGCGGAGGTCGTCCGCCGTCGTGTCGATCGGTCTCACGGCCCCAGCGCCCAGCAGGCCGCTCCGTCGATCAAGCCGGGGCCACCCACCGCCGGCGAGGTCGAGTTCTGGCTCGAGCGGTTCAGCGGCGTCGATCTTCCCGCCCAACAAGACGATCTTCCGGCGAAAAGAATGGACGAGCCCGGTCCTACCGACGACTCGATTTTTCCCCCCGGCTACGCCGAAGAGGAAGAATAAAGGCGCTTCGCGGGGCGCGCGCTCTGAGCTATGGATTGCCGCCCATCTTGCGGGGCTTCAAGGGGAGTAGCCCGCGTAGCAGTGAGTAAAGGATTCTCCCGGCAGAAACACCGCTCGGTGGAGAAACGAAACGCGCTTGCCCGGTGAATGGCCCCCAGACAATCAGGCACTCTGGCAATGCCTTTTCCAGTGCGCTGGCCCCTTGGGGAGTCATTCTTGTTTCCATCAGGTCCAAGGACCGCAAACCGTTGAGTTGCCGTAGATGGCTGATTTGGTCGTCGCCGACTCGAGTATAGGACAGGTCGAGGCTCAGCAGCGGCAATGGTACAAGGTGGCGCACGCCTTCGCCGGTGATCGGAGTCCCCTGCAATCCAATCTCCTGCAAGCCTGACAGCCCCGCCAGGTGCTTCAATCCCGCGTCGGTGATCCTCGTTCTATCCAGATTCAACCAGCGAATGCTCTTGAGCGCGGGCAGATGGCCGAGGCCGGCATCGTCGACAGCCGCATCCGACAAATCGAGCAGAGCCAGCATCTCGAGTCCCCGCAGGTGGCGCAGGCCTCTGCCAGTCACTGGCGTCCCCGTCAGCCGAAGATCCTGCAACCGTGTCAGCTTTGCCAGATATGCCAACCCGTCATCAGTAATTCGCGAATGCGAGAAGTCGGCTTGTTGTGCCGGGACCCTGAAGTCGGCGATCGCCGCCAACGTGTCGTCCGTGAAACTTGGGCCGTTCAGGTGGAGGCTCCAACTCGTCCCATTGCGCTCTATTCCGCCGGACTCCGACGGCACCCGCTGGATGTGAACCTGCCTGAGTTGCGGCAACTTGTTCAATACTTGACCGAACCGTAGCCCGTCCGCGGTTTCCAGCCGGGACTTCGGCACGACGAACACGTCCCTCACGTCGCACAAGTACGGATATAAGGAATCTACTTCGTCCAGCCGCGACAATTGCTTCGGCATGGCGTGGTATGCCACCGTGCATCCCATCGCCTCCAACGTCGCCGTCGGTCGGCGATGCTCGCGGACCGCCGGAAAGCTGATCCAGAACACCGCGCAGATCGCCGCGCTCGGCACGGTCACTAGCACGCCTCTCAAACTCGGCCGGCGCTTTCCGGCCGGATTTGCCGGCCCGCTTCCGCCCGTGATCGGGGCGCCGTCCCAGACGAGCACCATCACCGTGAATGCTGCCAGTGCCAACAGCACGAGCGCGCCCAACGGTGGTGCGGCCGGCAGGTCCGTTCCGCGTTCGTGCGCGTACCAATACCAGAACCCGTAGCCGGCCAGGATGCCGTTGAGCCCAATGGCTGCGCCCCGCAGCCAGCGCGGCCGTCTGGCGGGCGACCACGCAAGCACTGTCAGGCTGACTGCCGCGGCCCCCGGCAGGCAAACAAACGCCCATCCCCAATCGACTCGGGTGCCGAGCTTGCCATCCGCCAGCAGACCTGTAAGTGCCAGCAGCACCACAAAGCCTCCCGCACCCAGGGCCGTGGCGTTCGCGAGGACGGCAACCGGCAGCGCCGCAAAACGGGCCCATCGTTTCACGCGCTGGTCACGGCCCACCAGCACCGCCAGGAGTCCACTGACCACCAGCGAACCGGCCACGATTCCGGCCACGCTGTGCCACGCCCCAAGTGCTCGGCAGCCAAGAAGCGCAACGGTCGCCAGGAGCAAGGCCTTCAGATTTGGGCTCGGCGGTCGCGTGCCACCAGCCGATATCGACCTGTCCGCGTCCAAAACAGCGACTCCAGCAGACGTGTTGTGGAGGTCTCTAATGAAACCTGACCAGCAGGCGTACGCTCTGTCCGCTGATTCTAGCACGCGCAAGCCTGCTAAGATGCACATCCTGGCCGCCGCGCTACGTCTTGGGCGTTTTCGTCTTCCCCCCTTCTCCCGATCCCCCCTTCCCCCCTTCG
>JBBDNX010000352.1:0-4447 GCA_040877345.1 Pirellulales bacterium | reverse complement strand
TAGCCGGGCTTTTCGATCCGAATCTGTCGCTTACCGTAGTAGATGAAGTCGGTCGAAACGGGCGTCGTGCCGATCTCGTAGTTGTCGATGTACACCAGCGCCCCCGGCGGGTTGCTGCGGATGGTCAACCGCCGCTGGACGCATCCGCAGGCCATCGCCGAACCAAGCAGCGCAACCAGGCAGGCCGTGCGGCAGCCTCGATGCCGTCCTGGTTTTGCAAGGGATTTCACGGGCCAGCTTTCGGAGGTGCGGGATCCGGTCCGCCAGGGACAAAAAACGGGCGGGATTATAGCCCCGGCGACGCAAAAACGTCCAGACCGCCTTCTGTCCGGCTCTATTGCTTGCCGGGTGAACGGGTTAGAATCGCCTTGGGGCCGACCAAGTCCTGCCAATGCGCCGCCGGGCCCTCTCCCCCCCTCTCGAGCTAAATGGACGAACAATCGGTCAATTGGGCGAGCGGACTGGAGCATGCGGCCCAGAGCGACGTGGGACTTCGCCGCTCGAACAACCAGGACGCCTTTGCGGTCATCACCGCCCCGAATGCCGAAACGTGGGCTCGCCGCGGCCATTTGTTCATGTTGGCCGACGGCATGGGCGCCCATGCGGCGGGCGAACTGGCCAGCAAGATGGCGGTCGACACGGTCCCTCACACCTACTACAAGCTGCACGACGAACCGCCGGCGACCGCCATCCGCAAGGCGATCGAGGACGCCAACAGCCGCATTCATCTGCGCGGGCAGGCGAATCTCGACTTCCGCGGCATGGGGACGACGGCCAGCGTCCTGGTGTTGTTGCCCGAAGGGGCCATGGTGGCCCACGTGGGCGACAGCCGCGTGTACCGGCTTCGTGGCAACCGCATGGAGCAGCTCTCGTTCGACCACAGCCTGGTCTGGGAAATGATGGCCACCGGGAGGATCCGGGAGGAGGAAGTCCCCAGCTACATCCCGAAGAACATCATCACGCGCTCGCTCGGTCCGTCGCCTCAAGTGCAGGTCGATTTGGAAGGGCCTTTCCCGCTGGCCGCCGGCGATGCGTTTCTGCTCTGCAGCGACGGGCTCAGCGGGCAGGTCAGCGACGAGGAAATCGGCGTGATCCTCGGCTGCCTGTCCCCCAAGGAGGCGGTCGGGGTACTGGTCGACTTGGCCAACCTGCGCGGCGGCCCCGATAACATTACGGTGATCACGGTGAAGGTGGCCGCGATTCCCTCCGCCGGCGAGACCGCCTCCACGTTCTCCGTGGTGCCGGCCGGTCCTCGGCCCACGATTCATTCCGCGTGGTGGGTGGCCTTGGGCGTTTTGATCCTGGTCACCTTAGGATTGTGGGCAGTCCAGCCGTGGGGCGCGGTGGTGAGCGGACTGGCGGCTCTGGCCGTGGCAATCGTTGTGGCCGTCCGGAAAATGAGCAGGTCGTTGCCGGCCAGATCGTTGGAAGGGCCGCGCTTCGGCCGCGGGCCGCACAAGTCGCTCGTCTGCCTGACGAACAACGAGTTCGTCGACAAGCTGGCCAAGGTGGTCGACCAGTTGCGCGAAGCGGCCGCCGAGGAGAACTGGTCGGTTGACTGGCCGCGCTTCAACAGCTTCGGCTCGCGGGCGCTGGCCGCGGCGGAAAAAAAGAACTATCGCGAGGCGGTCTGCGAGTACGCCCACGCGATTAGCTTCATGATGGACGAAATCCGCTCGCAGCGGAAAAAAGCGCCCGGCCAGGACATCGGCTGGGCGGGCTGAGCGGGTCCTGTCGGCCCCAGCTACTTCAGCAACACCGGCAGCTTGCTGAGGTCTTCCGCCTGCGGCCCATCGCCGGAGCGGACCAGGGTCCGGCCGGCCGCGGGCCGCAAAGTGGCCAGGTTTGTCTGCCGTGGATTGGCGTCGCACCAGTCGCGGGCCGCCTGGCGGGCGTGATTCCATGCATCCACTCCAATCCCGGGCGCCTTCTCTCGAAAGTTGATGTTGATGGTGGCTGACAACCGCGAGACCGCCGTGTCGCAATAGCGATATCGGCGAGCAGCCTGCTCGAGATGGTGCGATTCGTTGTCCAACAGCGGAAGCAAGTAAGCGATGCGGTTGGGCCGATAGCGATTGGTCACGCTGGCCACGATCCGGTCAAATCGCAATGGCGAGGCCCGTTGAAACGAGGCGTCGCCCAGCAGATGTTTTAAGCGCTGCTGCTGGCTTGGCTTGCCGAAGTCGGCCACCAGCGCGGCCGCCGCCGACCAGTCGGCCGGAGCGGCGGCGGTGTCTTCCAGGCATTGGGCGGCCAGCCGAGCGGCCCGCGATACCAGCGGATCGTCGGGGGCGTCGATCAGCCTTTGCGCCAGCGGCAGCGCGAAGAGATGCCCCTCGTCCAGGTACTGCGACAAGTCGGCTTCGAGGCTGCCCGAGGGCCGCGCCGTGCGCAGGCGCCGAATCAACTGCTCATAGTCCGCCGGCTCTTGCTTGCCCAGCCGTCCCCGCCAATAGCCCGCCAGGATGTTCCAGTCGTCGGTCTGGGGATGCGGGCGCGGCAGGTAGGTCCGCAGGTTGTGCTCTTGCAACGTCACCGGCGGGCCGAAGTCGAAGGCGTGCATTTCGTCCAGGGCGCGCTGGGCGGGCCAGCGGTCGTACTCCAGCCGGAACAGGGCCGAGAGGGTGCCGGTGCGATGCCTGCCCCCCTGGCAGTGAACCGCCACGGGCAGGTTGTCGGGGTCGTCGAGCAGCTTGAAGAATTCCTCAAACTGCCAGGGTGTGAGCCAGGGCCAGCACGCCTCGGCTCCCATCGGCCACTGCACGTGGCGGATGCCCAGCGAGGCGACATACTCCGATTCTTTGTCGCCGCTGGGGGCTCCCCGGTCGAGCAGCCCCTGCCGCAGGCGGAAATCGTAGAGCTGCAGGCTGAGCATCGTCTTGATGCCATAGCGCCCCGCCAGATGACGGATACCGAACTCTGTCGGTTGAGCCACCCGGTAAAAGGCCGCGGGCCGCACTTCCTGGAACCGCTTGACGTGGTAACGCCAGAATGCAAAGTAGCCGCCCACGGCCGCCACCACGGCCAGGAGTGCCACCAGCAGACGGCCAACGGTTCGATACGGCAACGCGGTACCTCGTGCTAAACGGACGCTACACGGCGGAGGGCACATGGAGTGTGCCTGCTGCCATGCGGACGGCACACGGAGTGTGCCTGCTACTTTGCGGCATACGGAGTGTGCTTGCTACTTTGCGGCACACGGAGTGCGCTGCGACTGTGCGGTTCCCGTTGGAAGGCGGGGGACCATATCAGAAGCGCCCGGAACGGTCAACGCCGGGCGGATGGCGTGAATGACCTTGACCGAGTTGCGACAGGCCGACAGACTACGCGGCCATGCCCCTTTTGACGCGGTATGTCGTGTGGGAACTGCTCAAGGTCTTCAGCATCACCTTGGCCGGAATGACGGTGCTGATGCTGGTGTTTGGCATGTACAAGGAGGCCAAGGACCAGGGAGTGGGACCGGCCCAGCTCGTTCGGTTGATCCCCTACCTGCTGCCGGAGATGATGCGGTTCACTCTGCCGGCCACCAGTCTGTTCGCGGTCTCGAACGTGTATGGGCGGATGTCGGGCTCCAACGAGGTGCTGGCGATCAAGTCGTTGGGCATCAGTCCGATGGCGGTCGTCTGGCCCGGTCTTATCCTGGCGTTCCTGCTCAGCCTGGGGACGGTCTGGCTGAACGAGCTGGCCCTGACGTGGGGCCAGAGGGGGGCCCAGCGCGTGGTGCTGGAGGCGGTCGAGGAAATTGTCTACGGGGCGCTTCGCACGCAGCACTCGTACAGCGCCAAGAACATCGAGATCATCGTCAAGGCGGTCGAAGGACCACGGCTGATCCAACCCACGTTCACGCTGAGGGCCAAAGGCGATTCAGCCGGCATGACGATCACGGCGGAGGAGGCCCAGCTCCGGTCGGACTCGGAGGTGCTGCGGGTGTCGTTCCGCAACGGCACCGTGGTCGAAGGGCAGTTCAGCATCCAGTTCGACGAGATCGACCGCGAGATTCCGCTGTTCGACGCCAGCCGGATAGGGGACAACTCGCGGGTGCCTGCCCGGGTTCCGCTGGGCCGCGTTCCCGGCGAACGGTCCCTGATCACCTCGGAGCTGGAGATGTATGAGCGCCGCCGGGCGGCGGAAGTGGCTTTTCCCCTGTTTACGGGTGAGTTCGAGCCGCTGGACGAGCACGATTGGCCGCGTGAGAAGCTGATTATCCAGGACTGGTGGAACCACCTGCACCGGTTGGCCACGGAACCGCCGCGGCGGCTGTCGGCGGCCTTCAGTTGCCTGTGCTTCGTGCTGGTCGGGGCCCCGCTGGCCATCTGGCGTCGCAACTCCGATTACATGGCCAATTTCTTCCTGTGCTTTGCTCCCATCCTGCTGGTGTACTACCCGCTGTTGATGTTCGGCGTCGAGCAGGCGAAGAGCGGCGCCGTGCACCCGTACGTGGTCTGGC
>JBBDNX010000351.1:0-4448 GCA_040877345.1 Pirellulales bacterium | reverse complement strand
CGCCGCAACTGCCGTCGGGGTGCAAGAACAACCGCGCGAAGGCCACGGCCCGCCGCAACGGTTCGTCCAGAGATTTCTCGCCCGTCAGGCGGCGGATCTTGGCCAGGCAATCGATGGTGACCGTCTGATAGCCGGGGTCGGCCCCGCCATACTCCTCGAACCAGCCCTCGTCCGATTGCCAGGACAGCACGCGTTCGAGCCGTGCTCGGACTGCACGGGCGAACCGCTCGTCGCCGGTGAGCTGGGCCACGCGCGTCAACCCCAGGGCGGCCAGCGCCTGGTGGTTGGCCAGCCGGCCCGACTCATCTTGCCGGGCGACCCAGCGGGCCCGCTTCACCAGCCAGTCGCGCACTCGCGGGCTTTCGAGCTGGAGGTGCTGGCAGGCATGGGCGGCGGCCTGCAACGAGAACACGGCCGCCCCCAGGGCCCGTTCGAAAGGATAGTAGTCGTCGCAGGAGCCGTCGCGGTGGCTGCTGCGTGCACAGAACTCCAGGCCGGCCAGCACCAGCTCGGCCAGCCGCGCCTGGCCATGCCAGCGGTTGCCCGGCAGCGGGTGGGCATACACGAGCGCCAGCGGCAGGACCGCCTCCTGGTACATCTGGCTGGCGAAGCCGCTGGTGCGGTAGTGCCAGAACTCGCGGTCGAAGCAGCCATACGTCGGACGGTACGGATTGCGGTCGATCGCTCCCAGCAGCCGCGGAACACAGGCCAGGGCCGACGCGAGGTAGCGGTCCCGCAGCGCGGGGTCGCGGCGCGTCGATGCCTGGGCTTGCCAGCCGGCGGATGGTCGAGTCGAGGCGTCGGTTGTGAGGAGCGTCATCGGTTTGAACGTCGATAGCGAAGCGGCATCGGCGGGTGTTCCTCTCTTAGCGGCGATGGTGGGCCACGATCACCTCGGCCAGCAGGCCGAGCATGGCGGTCATAAAACCGGCCACCATCACCACGATGTCCGACTCTTGCATGCTGCCGGTCGACAGGCGGCTCCAAACGCTCTTGGCCGCTCCGCCCGCGATCAGCAGCCCGGCCAGCGGCAGGAAGACCTTGAGCGGGCGGAAATAGAGCACGATCCTCAGCACCGTGCCCAGGTAGGCCAGCGTGTCGTGGATGGGGTGGAACTTGCTGCTGCCGATCCGCGGCCGGTACTCGGTGGGCACGTACTTCACCGCGTAGCCGTTGGTCAGGAAGGCCAGCGTCATGGTCGTCACGCAACTGAAGCCATCGGGGACGACCCACAGCCAGGGGAGCATCGCCTCGCGCTTGAAGGCTTTGAGTCCGGTGTTGAGATCGGGGATGCGGTGGCCGGTCAGGTAGCAAGCTAGTTTGCGGATGAACCACTTGGCCGGTCCGCGCAGCCAGGGAAGCGTGCCCTGCTCGCTCGTCCGGGCGCCGTTGACCTGGTCGAAAGCGGGGAAGAACTGCAGCAGCTCGCGGATGGCCGATGCCGGGTAGCTGCCGTCGGCGTCGAGCATGACCACGACTTCGCCCTGGGCCGCCCGGATGCCGACCTTGCGGGCGGCCCCCGCGCCGCGGTTGACCGGGCAGCGGATCACGCGGACCGGGCACTGCCAGCAGTCGGCTGCGAACTGTTCGGCCAGCTCGGCGGTGCGGTCGGTCGAGGCATCGTCGACCACCACGATCTCGTAAGGTTCCGGCTCGTCGCCCAGCGCCTCGACCACTTCGGCCAACACGCGGCGGATGGCTTGTTCTTCGTTGAAGGCCGGCAGCAGCACCGTCAGCGGCAGCGTGCCGCTGAGCCGGCCGGCCGGGTCGGCCATGACCTGGGTCTGCCAACCTTCCATGGTCGGTCTCCTGGTTGGTGCTTGGTTCTTTGTTCTTAGGTCTTGGTTCTTGGTGCTTGGGACACCAAGACCGGAGGCCCAAGTGGGGCAATCTTATAACGTGGCTTCTGCATCACCAATACCTACTCGGGCCTTGGTACTTGGAACTTGGTGCTTGGATGGGGCACCAAAGACAAAGCACCAAGACCTAAGCACCAAGAACCTAGCGGAGCGCCATCAGGCGGTAGCGGCGGATGGCGCCGTCGGTGTCGCAGAAACGATACTCGGTCAAACAACGTACCCCCTCCTCGTCCGCCTCGGCCAGTCGCGACAACGTCGCGTTGTAGCGCACGCCGGCGTCGTTCTCCGCCTCGGCCAACAAGAGATGCGTGAAACCGGCTTCTCTCAGGCGGCCGCTCAACGTCGAGGCCGATTCAAGCGACTGGTCGTACGCCGTGCGGCGGCGGTAAATGCTCTCGCGCGTGAAACGCGGCTGGAAATAAAAGCTGCGGTGCTCCTGGCTCAAAATGTGCGCCCCTTCACCCAACACCAGGTTGGCGTACAAGGCAGCCCGGTAGGTCGGCTCGGATCGCAAAAGGTACGACTCGCGGCTCTCCCGGCCCAACGCCACCGCCAGCTTGCCGCACGCGCGATGCACGCCCGCAAACAACCCCGCGCCCAAGAGCAACGCCGTCACGCCGGCAACCAGCACGCCAGGCAGACGCGGCAGCCGGTGCCACTCCATCCAGAACCAGGCCACGCCCACCAAGGCCAGCGGCACCAACGGCAGCAGAAAGCGCACGTTCTGCCTCAACAGGAACCAACACGCGAAGTAGACCAGTGAGATGCCCAACAACAGTCCCCAACCACGCAGCCGCCGGCACACCGCCAGGCCGGGCAGCGTCGCCAGAAACAATGCGCCCAGTTGATGGCCGCGGCCGCCGAAGCGCTCCGGAAAAATCGTCAACTGCCAAGGCGCCCCGGGCAGCGCGAGCGGGTTGCGGCCCAAGGCCAACTTGCCGTCGCCGGGATCCGGCGGCGCCTGGCCGCCCAACTGCTCGTGAAAAAACGGGTAGACCGGGTTGCCGCGGTGCCAGGCTGAGCGCACGTACCAAAGGCCCGACACGCTGACGGCGATCACGGCCATGGCGGCGGTGCCCACCAGCATCTGCCGGCGCCGCCCCGGTTGCCGCCACCAGAGCCAAAGGCCGGCCGCCGCCAGCGACAAGATGAAGACCAGCGCCAGGTACTTGGCGCCCAGCGCGCCGCCCAGCACCAGGCCGCCGACCAGGTACCAGCGCGAGTCGTCGTCGTCGACGGCCGCCCGCCACCAGGCAGCCAGCGCCAGCGTGGTGAAAGCCGCCAGGCCCACGTCGTTCAGCGGGGCCGTCATCTGGTTGGTGACGCCGGGCACCAGCAACACGAGACAGCCGGCCGAGCTGGCCCACGCCTTGCCGAGGATCGGCCGGGCCATGACCGTGGTGGCCAGCGCCAACAGGATCCCGAAGGCCCAGTGGACCAACTGGGCCGCCACGCCGCCGTCGAGAGCCAAGGCCCAGAGGTAGCACATCTCGATCAAGAGCGGGAAGGTGCAGTTGTCGCTGTCGGGCAGGTAGACCAAGGCGTGCTCGCGCAAGAAGGTCCTGGGCAATTCCAGGTGGTAACAGAGGGCATCGCCGGCCGTGGGGGGCGCCAGCGCCGCCACCAGCGCGCCGGCCGCGGCCAGGCCCGCAACGCCGAGCTGGACGTAAGGCAACCACGCACCCTGCGGCAGCAGACCATCGTCGCGCGGCGGCTCGAAGGGGCGGCTGCCGCGCGTGCGCTCGAGGGCACGAGTATCGCGGTTGCGCTCGAGGGGACGACTGTCTCGCTGGCGCTCCAGGGCGCGCACCAGCTCGACGAGGCCCCACGCGCCGCCCACGAGCGTGAGGACGGCGATCACCGGCTTGTACAAGAGGCCCGCCAGGCCGAGCACGGCCAGCAAGGTGGCGACGCACACCAGGCCCAGCGCGACGCTCCAAACGCCGGTGGCCAGCGCGTCGTCGTCGCCAACCGCGAGTCCGCGCAGCAGGGGCCGTCCCAGCCCAAACGCCGCTACGGCGATGCTGGCCACGGCGACAGTCGATGTCAGCGATTCGAGCATCCGTTACGGTCTCCACCAGCCGGTCAGGGTCTCCACCAGCCAATCATTGCCAGGCCGTAAGCCAGGGTGACCACGGCCATCCAGGCGGCCACGAGCCAGGCCTGCCAGGCCGGCACACGCGGGGCGGCGGGCTTTTCCGGAGGGGGCGGCAATAGGGCGGCCGCCACAATTTGCCGGGCGATTTCCAGCGGCTCGTTGCGCTCTGACGCGGCCGGGTCGTCGAGCCGGTTGCGGAGCGGCGCGATCATGGGGCGCTCCTTGTGAGTTTGGCCAGCTCGGCCGCCAACGCCGAGCGCGCCCCCGGAGCCGCGGGAGCCGGTTGCGGCGGAGTCGTTGTCGGGCGGCTCAAGAGCGATTCGATGCGTGCCATCACGTCCAAGGGCGAGATGCCGCTCATGCAGGGGTGCTCGATCCATGGGCAGCGATGGCGGTGGCAGGGAGAACAGGGCACCTCGTGCCGCACGACCGCGACCTGCGCGCCCCAGGGCCGCCACTGCAGGGCGCTGTTGGTTCCGCTGAACAGAACC
>JBBDNX010000350.1:5071-24055 GCA_040877345.1 Pirellulales bacterium | reverse complement strand
GGCCGCACCTCGTCGCCCGGGTTGAGAAAATCGCCGCGCAAGTGGATCCGCGTGGCCCGCGGTGCAGGCGAGCGGGCCAGGACCTCGGCCTTGGCGCCGTCCGGCCCCTCGATGCTGGCTTCGTCCGCGCTGTTGAAGAACGTCAGCAGGCCGTAATACTCGCGCTGTGAAAGCGGATCGTACTTGTGGCTGTGGCACTCGGCGCAGCCGACCGTGAGTCCCAGCCAGACGGTGCCGGTCGTGTTCAGGCGGTCGACCACCGTTTTGACGCGAAACTCCTCGCGGTCGACGCCCCCTTCGGTATTTGTGGGCGTGTTGCGATGGAAACCGGTGGCCAACTGCTGCTCGAAGGTGGCGGCCGGCAGCAGGTCGCCCGCCAGTTGCTCGAGCGTGAAGCGGTCGAAGGGCATATCGCCATTGAAGGCGTCGATCACC
Source organism: Pirellulales bacterium (assembly GCA_040877345.1). Taxonomy (GTDB): domain Bacteria; phylum Planctomycetota; class Planctomycetia; order Pirellulales; family JAICIG01; genus JBBDNX01. The sequence continues at coordinate 23,620 of JBBDNX010000350.1, read as the reverse complement.
CAATCGCGGTAGCGCCAGGCATTCGGGCGCGGCTCGTCGTTGTCGTATCCGTTGCTGTCGGCATAGCGAGCCAGGTCGAGCCAGTGCCTTCCCCAGCGCTCGCCGAAATGGGGCGACGCCAGCAAGCGGTCGGCCAGCCGCTCGTAGGCGTCGCTGTGCGTGTCGGCGACAAACGCCTCGACGTCGGCCGGCGAGGGGAGCAGCCCGTGCAGGTCGAGGCTCAGCCGGCGGATCAACGTGTAGCGGTCGGCCTCAGCGGCCGGCGGCATGCCGGCCGGCTCCAGCCGTGCCAGCACGAAAGCATCGATCGAGTTGCGGACCCACGCCTCGCGCGTCACCGCGGGCGGCGAAGGGCGCCGAATGGGGCGAAACGACCAGTGGTCCGCCGCCGCCCGGACCGGGCCGCCCGCATCCTCCGTCCACTGCGCCCCCTGGTCGATCCAGGCCGCGAGCAGCTCGATCTCCGAGCCGCTCAGCCCGTCTCCTTCCGGCGGCATGACGAGCCCCTCTTCCAGGCCCGACACCAGGCGGACCAGCCGGCTTTCGCCGCTGTTGCCCGGCAGGATCACGGCCCCCGAATCTCCGCCTTGGCGTGCGGCCGACTCGAGATCGAGCCGCAAGCCTCCTTCCTGGCGATTCGTTCCATGGCAGCCGTGACACTTGCGCGCCAGGATCGGCGCCACCTGCCGTGCAAAGTCGATCGGCTCGCCGCGCGTCGAGGCAGCAACGGAGTCACCCGTCTCGCCTGCACTGACAGGCCAGGACGGTGCAAGGCAAGCCAAGACGGCGGCCATGGTAGCCAGAACGAACGTGCGGTTCATGGCCCTATCTTAATGGCTGCCGCGGCCGAGCGGCAACAAACGCAGGCGGTATTGATCGTAGCTGGATTCGCCAGAATTCGGGGGCGTCCACGTCGAACACCTGAATCCGGCCAGGCCATCCTTCTGGTTGGAGACGGCAGGCCAGGGGCGATCAGAACGAGACGAGGATTGACTTTCATCTTCTCCGCTATACATTCACAGGCCACCCCTTACAGGAGCCTCCGAATGACGAAACCAAGGAATCGGGTCAACGGACGTGGACAATCAAAGGCTGGGCGTTTCGTTTACGTGCACTGCAGCGTTGAGCCGGGGATGTTCAAGGACGAACTGCTGGTGTTTGCAGACGCGGTGGATCCTTCCAGTCCCGACGAGAGCATCGAGGTCCAACTCCTGGTCGATGCTTTCCTGGTGAAAGTCAGCGGGACTCCTGAGCGAGGCAGACCCGTTGAGGGCCGGTTACGTGTTGGGCTGGCCGACGTGCGTGGTGGTTACGCCACGGTCGTTCTGCCGCAACCTGGCATTCCCGTGGGAGAGTTCATGGTCGTGCGAGAGAACGCGCTATTGGCGGACTGAGCAGTGATCCTGTGTGATTACAAGATCAAGGAAGCAATCGAGAAGGGTGAGTTGGTAGTCACCCCTGCTCCAGTTGCTTCGCAGTACGACTCAACTGCCTTAAACCTTCGCGTTGGCGACGACTTTCGGAAGTGGCGTGAGGCTCTGAAGGCTCCAGGATTCGACGGGTCAATTGACTTGGATCACGTTCACCTTTCGGAGCTGCTGCCCCTCACCGAGCCGGTGGAAGTAGTCAACGGCATCGTTACCATAGCGCCGGGCGATTTCGTGCTTGTCCGCTCATTGGAGCGAGTCTCGTTTCCATTGAAGAGCAAGCTTGCCGCACGCGTTGAGGGGCGCAGCACGTTGGCTCGCCTTGGCTTTAGCGTCCACATAACGGCTCCCACCATTCACGCGGGGTTCGATGGGAGAATTACTCTGGAGATTTTGAATCACGGCCCGTTTGCCATCAAGCTAAGGCCAAATCAAAGCGAGATTTGCCAATTGATCATCGAATGCGTCAAGGGAATTCCGAAGCGCCAGGTCCAAACTCGGTTCTTGGGTCAATCGACACCGTTGGGTACACCAAAGGGAAAAACGCCGCGCAAATAGAGCACGCCCAGGAACCACTGCCATGACCGACGTGCCGCATACGTTCAATGGCCGGTAGGCTCCGCGCGATGGGCAAGCTCCTGATCTTCTCCGCGCTCGTTCCGATCGGATGGCTGTTACCTTGGCGCCGGCCCGAGCTTGCTCGTAAATCCGCTCGGATCCTGGCCCTTATGCTGGCTATTCTGCTTGCGCCCCTGGCCGTCGCGGGGTGGCTGCACCAGGCTGCACCGCAGGCCGCACTCCTCCATCGCTGGGGCGGGCACGCGTTTGTAATTCTCGCCTGGCTCTCCGTGCCGTTCAGCGTGGGCGCCCTCCTGCAGCGATCCGTGCGGCGACGTCCATTCTCGGCAGCGCTTCAAGCCCTCCTGCTGTTGGCCTTCCTTGGCCTTTCAATCTTGGCGGGGTTTACCGGCTATATGGGGCCGACGCACGTCCAACCCGCCGACCAAGAGACCCAAATGCGCTTCACCGTCTTGCATCTCTTCGCGCTGCCCGGACTGATCGGTGCGGCGGCCGCGGCCTGGCTGTGGCTGTTCCGCCCCAGCAGCAAGAAGCCCGGCTGAACGCCAACCTGCCCGGCTCGTCACGGCCTATCATACTTAGGCCAAAATGCCGTGGACGACGTTGCCGTGGACGTCGGTCAGACGCATGTCGCGGCCGCTGAAACGGTAGGTCAGCCGCGTGTGGTCAAGCCCCAGCAAGTGCAGGATCGTGGCGTGCAGGTCGTGCATGTGCACCTTGTTCTCAATGGCAAAATAGCCGTAGTCGTCGGTGGCGCCGTAAACCGTGCCACCCTTTACGCCGCCGCCGGCCAGCCAGATGCTGAAGCCGAACGGGTTGTGGTCGCGGCCGTCGCTCCCCTGGGCCATCGGCGTGCGGCCGAACTCGCCGGCCCACACGACCAGCGTCTCTTCCAAGAGACCACGCGCCTTGAGGTCCTTCAGCAACCCAGCCACTGGCTTGTCGGTGGCGCGGGCGTTGCTCTCGTGACCTTCCTTCAGCGCGGAGTGCTGGTCCCACCGATCGCCGGGAACCTTGGGGCAGAGCACCTCGACGAACCGCACCCCGCGATCGACCAGCCGCCGTGCCAGCAGGCACTGCCCGCCGAACAGCTCCGTGGCCGCGTCGTCCAGGCCGTACAAGGCGCGTGTGGCCCGCGATTCGCCGCTGAGGTCGACCAGCTTCGGCACCTCCGTCTGCATGCGGGCCGCCAGCTCGTAGTTGGCGATCGCTGACTCGAGGGCGTCCTCATCGCCGCGCCGCCCCAGCAGCCGCTGGTCGAGCCGGCCCAACAGCGCGAGCTTGGCATCCTGCAAGTCGCGGCTCGGCTCGCTGGGCACGAGGTCGGCCACGGCGCCGGCGCCGCGCTGGAACATCGAGCCCTGGTACGTGGCCGGCAGAAAACCATTGTTGAAACAGTCGAGTCCGCCGGGCGGGATCATGCCGCTGTCGAGCACCACGAAACCGGGCAGCTCCTGGCACTCGCTCCCCAAGCCATACGTGACCCACGAACCCATGCTGGGACGCCCCTGCTGGCCGTGTCCTGAGTGCAGGAAGTAGTTGGCGTTGGTGTGCTCCGAAAAATCGGCCACCATCGAGCGCACGATTGCCATGTCGTCCACGCAGGTCGCCACGTGCGGGAACAGGTCGCTGACCGGGATGCCGCTCTGGCCGTGCTGGCGGAACGCCCAGGGGCTTTGCATCACGGTGCCCACGTTGTTGAACTGCGTGGGAGGCGTCTTCATCTTGATCGGCTGGCCGTGCTCTTTGGCCAACCGCGGCTTGGGATCGAAGCTGTCGACCTGGCTGGGCCCGCCGTCCATGAACAGGAAGATCACCTGCCTGGCCCGTGCCGCGAAATGAGCAGGCCGGGGAGCAAACGGACCCCCTTCCGCGGCCGCACCCGAGGCGTGCGGCTGGGCGAGGGCGGCCAGCGCCACCGCGCCGAAGCCGTTGGCGCAGCGGGCCAGCATCTGGCGGCGCGACAAGGGCGGCGCAATAAAGTTGCGGCAGTGCATGCGGGGTCAATCCAACATCATGGGCGTTGGGCTGGCTCTACTCGATAAAGATAAACTCTTTGGCGTTGAACAGCACGTGGGCTAGGTCGCTCCAGGCTTTTTGCCCGCCGCCATCGTCACCGTATCGCCGCGACTGCTCGTCGACGAACGACCGGGCCAACGCGATCTCCGCTTTATCGGGCAACCGGCCGAAAGCCTGCTGGTACATCAGCGAAATCCGCTCGGCCGGGTCGGCGGATTCCGCCATTACGCGCTGGGCCCAGGCCGCCGCCTGCTCGACGACGAAGGGGTTATTCAACAAGCACAAGGCCTGGGCGGGCACGTTCGACGTGCTGCGGCGGCCGATCGTGGTAAAGGGCTGCGGAAAATCGAAGGCCAGGAACATCGGGGGCAAAAAGTTGCGGCGGAGATTGATGTAGATGCTGCGGCGGCCCGCGCCGTCGATCGGGCCCGACTCGTCCGGCCGGCCGCGGCCGCTCATGAACGGCGTCAAGTGCGGTGCGACGCTGGGCCCGTAGAGCGACCGGTCCAACCGGCCGGAAACGGCCAGCATCGCGTCGCGGACCGCCTCCGCTTCCAACCGCCGGACGCGCATCGAGTGCAGCAAGCGGTTGGCCGGGTCGGCACCGATCGAGGCGGGCTCGGGCATGCTCGACATCTGGTACGTGCTGGAGAGCAGCATCAGCCGGTGCAGCTTCTTCAGCGACCAGTTATTGCTGATCAATTCGGCGGCCAGCCAGTCCAGCAGCTCCGGGTGCGAGGGCTCCTGACCCATACGGCCGAAATCGTCGGGCGTGGCCACCAGACCCAGGCCGAAATGGTGTTTCCAGAGCCGGTTGACGATCACCCTGGGCAAAAGGGGATTCTTGTTCGGGTCGACCATTCGCCGCGCCAGCTCCAAACGGCCGCTGCCCTTGGGCGGCGGCTGCAGCTCGGTGCCGCCCAGCGCTTCGAGAAAGCGGCGCGGCACTTCCTCCCCCAGCGTTCTGTGGTTGCCGCGGATGAAGACGTGCTCGTTCTCGCCGGTGCCGTCGACCATGGCCAACGCCCGCCGCGAAACGGGGATGGCGGCTTCTAGCTCCGCCCGCTGGCGGGCATAGGCGGCCAGTGCCTTGGCGCTCTCGTCGTCCTCGGCAGCCGAGCCGTCGCGCTTGGCCTGGCCGAGTTCGAGCAACAAGTTCAATAAGGCGGCATGCTGGCTTGCCTGGGGAAAGGCCTGCGACTGGGCATCGCCTGACGTCCAGCGGCGGACCGACTCGCCAAAAAGCGCCACGTAGGCGCGGGCGAGCTCACCGGGCGACGTCAGGTCCGCGTCTTCGAGCATCGACACGATCAGCGGATTGGGACTGTCGCCCGGCGGCGGGCCATCAGCGAATATGAGCCTGTCGAGAGCGGCATACCCTTCTCCCAGGTCCTGGACCTCGACGTAGGCTCGATGGCCCAGCCACATGCTGACGTCCATGGCATGCCAGGCCGACTCGTCGCCATCCAGCGCGATCGTCAACCCGCCGTAGATCGGAGGCATGATCCGCTGGAAGCCATCGATGATCAGGTTGACTCGTGCCTGCCGGCCCGCCATGCGATACCAGACGTGGCTTTTCTCGATCGTAAACGTCGGCGACCGCAATACGCCTTCGAGCTGGCCGGCCAATCGGCCGCTGTGCGCCATGCCCGGCTCGATGAAGCGAATACTTGCGCCCTCCGGCCGGCTGAAGAGGCGAGGAGACAGGATCGCGGTGCGCCTGGCCGCAAAGGCCTGCCCCGTGACAAGCCAATCTTCATAGCTCGCCTGGTCGAAGCCGGCAAACACGATTGCGCCGGCCGGCAGTTGCTCGCCAGCGGCCCGTAACCCCCGCAATCGGGCCACCAGGTCCTCGCGCGCCTGGCTGAATTGCTGGGGCGGTGTTTCCTTCAGCCTGCCCAACACGGCCCACGGGTGCAGTAAATGAGCCGGCTGGGCCGTCGCTTCATCGAGAATGGCCTGCCCGCTATCGGGCGCCGCCGGGCCGCCGGTTTCGCTAGCCGCGGGGAGCGACGATGCAGTTGCCTCGCGCGGAGCGTGAGGGCTACTCAACGGGGCGGACAAGAGTTCGCCGGCGGATTCGATGCCGCCCGCCAGGCGGCGCGAGGCGGCTTCCGCCAGAACGTCCGCGTTGCGATCGTCGAGCGCCTGCAGTTGCTCCACGGCTCGAACGATCGGGGCCGGATCGTCGATGAAGGCCTGCTGAGGCCGCGAGCTCTGCAAGTAGCCGGCCAGCGCGTAGTAGTCCTTGGTCGAGACGGCGTCGAACTTGTGGTCGTGACAGCGGGCGCAACTGACGCCCAGCCCCAGGAAGGTCTTGGAAAAGACGTCGATCTGGTTGTCGATGCGGGCCGCCTCGTCTTCCCGGACGTCGACCGGAGCGTGCTTCGACTCGCCCAGAAAGAAGAACCCGGTGGCGATGATCGACTCGTTGAATCCTTCGGTCGCGTGCCGGCGCGGCTGCTCGAGCAGGTCGCCGGCCACGTGCTCGATCACGAACTGGTCATAGGGCAGATCGTCGTGGAAGGCGCGGACCACGTAATCCCGGTAGCGGTAGGCGTCGGGCAGGTCGAAATCGAACTCGTGCCCGGCCGTTTCGGCATAGCGGACCAGGTCGAGCCAGTGCCGGGCCCAGCGCTCGGCGTAAGCGGGCGACGCCAACAAGCGATCCACGACGCGGCGGAACGCTTCGTCGGACCCATCCGCCAGGAAAGCATCGAGCTCGGCAGGTGTGGGCGGCAGACCGGTCAAGTCGTACGTCACCCGCCGCAGCAAGGTGCGATTGTCGGCCGGCCGGGCGGGCGCCAGGCCCGCCTCCTGGAGCCGGGCCAGAATAAAACGGTCGATCGGGCTGCCGACCCAACCTTCATTGCCGCCGTCGACCGGCGGCGGCACGTGTCGGACCAACGGCTGGAACGACCAGTGGCTTGCCCGCTCGGCCAGGTCGAAGCCGCCAGCAGTGGTGGTTCCGCCGTCCGGTTGGTCGCCTTCGTCGGGCCAGGGCGCACCGATCTCGATCCAGCGGCGCACCAGCTCAATCGCTTTGTCCGGCAGCTTCCCCGTCGGCGGCATCTGGTACACGTCGCCGTAGGAGACGGCCCCGAACAGGTACCCTTCGTCCGGCTGGCCAGGGACGACGGCCGGCCCGGAATCGCCGCCGGCCAGAACGGCGGCCCGAGAATCGAGCCGCAAACCCCCCTTTTGTTCATCCGGGCCGTGGCACTTGTGGCAGTTGGCGATCAGCAGCGGCCGGATGTGCCGCTCGAACCAGGCGATTTTTTCCGCCCGTTCGGCCTGTGCTTCCGGCGACGGCCGGCCCGGCGTCTCGTCGGCCCGTGCCGGCGCGGCTGCCGCCCAAACGAGAGCCGCCGCCAGCCATGCGGCTGGCAGACCGCTCACGTGGGTCTTGCGGCGGGGCATGGTCGAACCCTGGCTTGGCGGCGGGTGTCTGGCGAGGCGGGGAACCGAAAACCTATCCTAGCCGCAAACTTCCGGTTGCTCAACGGAGTCGGCCGTGCCGCGCGGCTGCCGGGGCGCTGGTTTACTACAGCGGTGTTGCTTTCGGCACGCCGTCCTCGATGTTGGCTTCCCCACTGGCCGCTCGGGCGGCGCCGGACTGTGCCAGCGCGACCATGACGAGGATGCCGGCCAGGGCGGCCAACTGGACGAGGCTGACCGGCTCGCGGTCGAGCCAGCCCCAGATGACGGCGCCGATCGGCACCAGGTAGGTCACCATGCCGGCGAACAACGGGCCCTGGTTCTGAATCAAGCGGTTGAACATCACCATCGCCAACCCGGTGCCCACCACGCCGAGAATCGCCAGGCAGCCGATGGCCAGCCCCAGCGATTCGTTCGCTGAAACATTTTCGCCAGGCAGCGACCAGGCCAGCGGCAACAGTCCGGCGGCCGCCAAGGCCAGCGAAGTAAACGACAACGCCAGGGAGGGGACGTGCCGCAGGTGGCGGCGGACGATGATGTTGGCCAGCGCGTAGCCCAATGGCACCGTCGCGGCCAGCAGCAGGTCTGCTGGCGGGACGCGCCGCTGGAGGCCGTCGGCCATCAACGCGGCCATGCAGACAAGCGCGCCCGCCACGCCCGCCAATTGTCGCTTGCTCGGGTAGACACCCAGCAGAGGCACCGATACCAGGATGGTCAGCACCGGCACGAAGCTGATGGTCATGCCGATGAACGCACTGCCGTGCGAGGCGACCAGGTAGGGCTGCAAGGCGTAGGGAAATGCGTTGCCGATAAGGGCCACGAACACGAGCGGCCACGCGTCCGCTTTCCGCCAGCCGGGTCGCACCCGGGTCAGCCACCAGGCGAGCCCCAACACGGCCGCCCCGCCAATCAGCCGCCAGGCGCCGATCGTCACGGGCGTAAACGAGAGGGCCGCCTTCTTCATCAGGATGAAGCTGGCGCCCCAGATGACCGCGATCAGGACGAACAGAACGTAGGGCATGAGTAGTGGTCGGTGGTCAGTGGCTGGTGGCTGGTGGCAAAGCTTTAGCGTGCCCCAGATCTCAGGCTGGAGACCGAAGGCTGGAGGCTGAAGGACGGCCGACAACCGAGGAAGGGGCTATTCTGTGGGCGGCTTTCGAAAAACTCAAGGAGCGTGTGGCGCCAGCGAAAATGGAAAAAACGGCCGGGCCAGCCGCGAAAATGGGTGTAATCCGCCCGGCAAAGAAGGTAAATTCAAGCGGCCCGAAACCTGTGGGTCATCATTGAGGGTAGTTCAGTACCGTACAGGACAACACGTGAATCGGACGAGGCAGCCATGATCGGACGACGAGAATTTCTGGCAGGCACGGCGGCGGCGGTTGGTTCTTCCTGGCTTACGGCCGGGGCGGCTGAGAACGCCAGTGGGGCGGACGATAAGGCAGCCTGCTGCGGCGCAACGTACGCCTCGCCCGCTGAGGCGATGCAGGCAGAGCGTGAGACGCTGGCCTACGTCACCGCCATCCATACCCAGGCCGGCAAGCCCGATTACCTGGCCACGGTGGACGTCGATCCTTCGTCCCGAACCTATTGCCAGGTGGTTCACCGGGCGGCGATGCCCAAGGCGGGCGACGAGCTGCACCACTTCGGCTGGAACGCGTGCAGTAGCTGCCATGCCGACCCGGACAAGTCGCGGCGCTACCTGATCGTGCCGGGCTTGAAGAGCGGGCGAATCCACGTGCTCGATGCCGCCAACCCGCGATCACCCACCATGTACAAGGTCATCGAGCCGGAGTCGGTTGCCCGATCGGTCAATTTGTCCGCCCCGCACACCGTCCACTGCCTGCCCGACGGCCGGATCATGCTCTCGATGCTCGGCGATGCCCAGGGCGACGGCCCCGGCGGATTCCTGCTACTCGACCAGCAGTTCGAGATTGCCGGCCGCTGGGAATCGGACAGTCCCGAAGCCAACGGCAGCCGCCGCTTCAACTACGACTTTTGGTACCAGCCCAGACATAATGTAATGGTCTCCAGCGAGTGGGCCGCTCCCAAGACATTCCAGCCGGGTTTCGACCTGGCCGACGTCAAAGCGGGCAAGTATGGCCAGCAGTTGCATTTCTGGGACTGGAAGAAGCGGCAGGTCGTGCACAGTGCCGATCTAGGCGAGGCGGGCTTGATTCCGCTCGAGGTCCGCTTCCACCACAATCCCGACAGCGCCCATGGCTTTGTGGGAGCGGCCCTGGCCAGCGCCATCTGGCATTGGCACCAGGCGGACGGAAAGTGGCAGGTCGAGAAAGTGATCCAGGTCGATCCGGTGGAGGCCGAGGGGTGGCCCTTCCCTGTGCCCGGCTTGATCACCGACCTGGTGTTGTCGCTGGACGACCGCTGGCTCTACTTTTCGGACTGGCTGCACGGCGACGTCCGCCAGTACGACGTCAGCGACCCGGCCCGCCCCCGGCTCACAGGCCGCGTCTGGTGCGGCGGCGTGCTGGGCAAGCCGCCGGTCCACAAAGAAAAGGCGCTCACGGGCGGGCCGCAGATGCTGCAGCTCAGCCTCGACGGCCAGCGGCTGTACGTCACCAACTCGCTGTACAGCACATGGGACAACCAGTTCTATCCGCGGATGGCCGAGGCCGGCTCGTACATGATGCAGTTCGACTGCACCACTTCGGGCGGCGGAGGTCTGTCGGCCAACGAGAAGTTTTTCGTCGACTTCGGCAACGAGCCCGGCGGGCCGGCCCGAGCGCACGAAGTGCGCTTTCCCGGCGGCGACTCGACGTCGGATATCTGGGTTTGACTGGCGAAAGGCAGAAGGATGAAGGCAGAATGCAGAATAGGAACACAGATGGACGATGCCGACGGCACTGCTTCTTCCGCCTTCGGCGGACCGCGGCCGGCGTCCTCCAAGCAGTGGCACGAAGTTATTTCTTGGACCGCTTGGCCGGATGGACCGCCTCGTCCAACCGGCGGGCCAGCTCGCGGGCATCCGACCCGTTGTAGTCCTTGTCGACGCTGGCGACCACCTGCTTGGCCACCTGCGAGGTGAGCGCGCTGCGCAAGCGGCCGAGGAACTGTGGCGGGGCGACAAGTGCCAGCGCCTCGAACTCGCGGCGATTGAAGGCATCGTCGAGAGCCTGCGCCAGCTCGCGCGCAAAACGCTCGGCCTCGACCTCCTTGGGCGGCGTGGTAGGCTCCATCGCCGGCCGATTTCCGGCGCCAAAGCTTTGCCGTTGCCGCCCACGATCGTCGGTTTCCAGATCGACTCCCTTGGCGCGGCTGGCCGGATGGTCGAACTCGTTGACCAACTTCCAGCGGCTGCCGGGCGCCTCGGTGGAAAAGATCCTCGCCCGGCTGCCATCGGCCACCAGGATCCAGGTTGTCATGCACCGTCCCACCCGGCCAGGATGCGCTCGATTTCCTCCTTGTGGCGGGTCTCGTCGCTGACCTGGTTCTCCAACTCGACTTTGAGCCCGACGTCGCCAAACGCCTCGGCCTGCTCGACGCGCTGCTTGTAGTCGTCGATGGCCTGCTTTTCCGCCTCGAGCACCCGCTCGAGCATTTCCTTGGGCTGGCGTGCCTCGGGAACGGCTCGCGGCGTCGTTCCAGGCTGGCCGCCCAGTGCGGCGATCTTGTCGGCCAGGAACTGCGCATGCCGCTGCTCATCGGCAATTTCGGCCTGGAACAAAGACCGCAGCTCCTTGCGGTAAGGGCCGGTCAGCATGGCCGCGTACTGGGTGTACATAATCACGGCCTGCATTTCGCCTGCCAGGTCCTCGTTCAATCCGGTGATCAGGTCATCGATCTGCTGGCGTCCGCCCTTCGGCTGTTGCTTGCTGTCGAAGCGCTGGGAGCGTGCCTGTGTCGCGTGCGTAGGCATTCTTGGTTCCTCCTTGGCCGTCATTCATTATAGACAAGCGGAAAGCAGGTCTTGAGCGCTGCAAAGGCCGTGCCGTGCTAACGGAGGTTCTTGAGAATGGCTGCTCGCGTCTTGTAGCGATCGCAGTGCCGGCGGAACTCGTCGCGGTTCATGAGCCGGGTAACGTAGACTTCCGCCGAGACCGGATATGCCAGCGCGTAGTAGCCGGATGTAAAGAGCACCTCCGGCAGCCTGCCTGTCGCCTTTTTGCCGTCGGTGCCCAGCACCTCAAACTCCGGCTGCTTGGCAAAGTGGACCGTCACCGGCTTGGCCGACCAGCCCAGAAACACCCAGACCTTGGTCTTCTTCCGCATCTGGTCGTAGAACACCGGCACCATGGCGCGGGCGTCCTGGCCCATGTCGGCGTCGATCGCGATGTCGCGCGCCCAGGCCAACAGCGCGCTGGCGTCGGCGTCAGCGGCCTCGCCCTGCACCTCGATGCCCATCTGCCGGCTGCTGGCCACGTAGGCGCCGTGGAACAGCGCGTGCATCTGGTCCAGCTCGCCGGCCAGGTCGATCGCGACCGGCCCGCGGGCCGTCATGCGGTGCATCTTTGTTATCGCGTCGGCGCCGAACGTTTCTTCCAGAACGGTCCGCACAAAATGGTAGCCGACGGCCCTGCGGAGGTACATCGCCGGCAGCGGCTCGACGGTAAGCTGTGGGCCCACAAAGATCGTCTCCCGCGGTTCAGGATCGTCATCTCCAGGCGCCGCGGCGGCGGGCGCTGGGATTTCAAGCTGCTTGACGTGCGTCTCGCGGGTCAGCGTGAGAATCCCCTTGAACAGCTCGACAAGCTGCTTGCGGTACTCGTCGTTGAGCTCGAGGTGCTCATGCTCCGGCATCCGCTCGGGCACGATCAGCGGCTCCAGGGCCCAGGTCTGGTAGTCGTACCAGCCGGAGTTCTCCTTCGGCTCCAGCTCGATCTCGCCGGACCGGACCCGCTCGATCAGCGCGTCGGCCAGATTAAAACCCTCCGGGATGGGCCGGTCGCCGAACAACCGCATGACCAGTGCCCCCTCGTGCGAGACGGAAGGCGGAAAAAAGTGCACCTTGTCTTCCGGCGCTTCGAATCGGCCGGCTGCCGCTTGTTCGACGAGCGGCCGCAGATCGGGATGCGCCAGCGGATTGGTCAGTTTTTCGGTCAGCCGCAGGTACGACTCGTATGCCGCGCGGGATTGGCTGTCGGCCGCCAGGGCCTCGACCACGGCCGCAATGCCTGATCGGCCCTTGAGTTCGGTCTGCAGCAGCCGGTCCTGCTGAAAGATGGCCCGCAGATCGTTGGACCAGGTGTAAAACCCCAGCGGCTTGGAGCGCAGCTCGTCGGCCAAAAAGTCTCTCAAGGTGGCATCCATGGTGGCCTGGACCCTGCCCTTGAGCGGCAGATCGAGTCGAGCCAGCCTGCCGGCGGCCAGCACGATGCTGCCCGGCTGGCCGGGCTGGTCCGCGGGCAGCCGGGCCAACCGCGTGCCGACCTCCCGCAACAGCAGCCTCTTGCCTGGGAACTTGCCCAGCCCATTCTGCGCTGCCAGCTCGACCGCCGCATACAAGCCGTCGTCGAACTGCTTGGCCTTCTGGGCCAGCGCCGACGCGGAAACGAAATGCTCCGAACCAAGCCCTGTCAGCGTGGGCTGAATGGGCGCTTCGATCGTCCCCATGTCGTCGCCAAAGGCCGAATCTTCAGGCAGCCCCACCGCCAGCACCTGCCCGCTGCCATCAACTCGCACCACGAATTTCTTGCCCTGGACTTCCCAGACTACCTGCGGCGCCTTGGGCGGAGGCGACTCGTCCCGCCGCGGCACTTCAGCTCCCCTGGCGGCCAGGCCGGCAGCCGACACAACCATCCAAGTCGCCAGGGCAACCGCCAACCGCAACTTGCCTTGCATGTGAATCCGCCTTTGAAAAAGGGCCTCTTGCACTGACGTGCGTCCATCGTAAAAAGTTCCGCCGTCACTGCTCCTCCAACGCTACTGGGGCCGCCTCCGCGGGCAATGGCGGCTGTTCCTTCGTGCCCAGGTAAGCCACGAGATCGCGGATTTCCTCAGCCGTCAGCTTTTCCAACTGCCCCTCCGGCATCAGCGATACGCTGGAAGCCTGCCGCTCGTCGATCTCCTCCTCGCGGACCAGGATCCGCTCGTTGGCGCTTTGTATCGTCAGCGTGCCGTTCTCCTCGGCTGTAATGATCCCGTTGATCACGCGACCGTCGACAGTCTGGATGATGGCCATCTGGTAGTCGCGGCCCACCAGCGCATTGGGGTCGACGAGGTTCTCCAACACGTAGTCGAGGTTGGCACGCTGGGAGCCGGTCAGTTCGGGGCCGACCTGGTGACCTTCGTCGTACAGCCGGTGACAGGCGGCACAGTGCCGCGCAAACAGCAGCCGGCCCCGCGAGAGATCGGCGCTTGCCAAGGAATCGGCGCTGAGCAAGCGTTTGTAGTCGGCGATCAAGGCGGCCTTGTCCATCGGCGTCGGCCGAGTAGCGCCCCACACCTCGGTCAGTTTCGTGTCGACGGCCGGATCGTTCATGCTTTGGAGCTGCCGAACCGTGAAGGCCGAGACCTCCTGCCGCTCGACCAGCCCCTCGTCCAAGGCATTCAACAGCGCCAAGGCATAACCGGGCCGCGACGCCAACGTGGCCAGCGCGTCGTCGCGCTCGGCTGGATCCAACGTCTGGTATGCGCGCAGAATTGCCTCGGGCATGCGCGGGTTGTCGTAGGCGGCCATGGCTCGCAGGACCGGGCCGCGCAGCTTGTGATCCGACAGCAGCTCCAACAGCAGAGCGGGCAGCTCGGCATCCTGCTGCTGTGCCAAGGCCTCCAGCGCTCGGCGGCGGAGTGCCGGCTCGGCATGCGAGTCCTGCACGAGCGCGCGGACATGGGTAAAAGCATCCGGATCGCCGAAGACAAGCGCCAGCATACTGGCCGCCTCCAGCACGCGCGGGTCGCCCGCCGTGGCCAACGCCGTCGCTGCGTCGTGCCAGCCGCCGGGGATGCCCAACCGGCGACGGCCCGCCAGCGCCAGCCGCATGCCCTTCAGGACGTCGTGCTGGACTTCCGCACGATCGACCTGGCTCAGCGTGCGGGACAGCGATTCGAGCGGTTTGACGTCGACGATATCCTGGCCGCCGGCCACAGCCAGCGTGGCGATTCGGCGGGCCAGGTTCTGCCGCAACTGGGGCAAAGCCGCGTTGGCCGCCAGGCGAACCGATCGCTCGATGTCCAGGGCAACCAGCGGCTCGACGGCATACCAGAGCATCAAGGGCAAGTTGGCGTCGTCGGCATCCTCGGCGCGCAGCGCCAGGGCCGCGACGATTTCCCAGCGGTCGGCGAGCGGCAGTCGCTGAAGGCCGCCGGCCAGGCCGAGCCGTACGACCGCTGACGGATCGTCTCGCGCCATGTCGGCCAGGCGCTTGAGCACGTGCGGCGGCGCCTGGTGGTCTTCCAGTTCCAGCCGCACGGCCCAGGCACGCAGGTGCTCTGCCTCGCTGTCGAGCTGGCGGCCCAGCAGCGCCGGCTGCAAGCTGCCGGTAACGTGCAAGGCCCACAAGGCGCGCAGCCGCCGCGAAACGTCCGGGTGCTCGTCGAGCATTCGCAGCAGGCTGGCACGGGCTTGCGGATCGATCGGTCCCGCGGCGGCACGCTCGGCAAGGATCCGCCGGGCGTGCGACACGAACCAGTCGTTCTTGTGCAGCATGAGCTCGACGAGTTCGACGTCGCCCAGCCGGCCCAGGTCCACTTGGGCAGCCCTGGTTTGGCCATAAGTGATCTTGTAGATCCGGCCGTTGTCGCGATGGATGTCTTCGTAATCGTGGCATTCGCCGCTGTCGGTCCAGTCGCAGAGCCAGACGCCGCCGTCGGGCCCATACCGCAGTGCCAGCCCGCGAAACCAGGTGTCGTTGGCGAACAGGAAGTCCGGGCCATGACGGGCCACGTAACCCGAGCCGGCCCGCTCGAACAGGTCGCGATTCACCCTGTTGCCGTGGATGTTCACGGTGAACAGGTTGCCGCGGTAGGCGTCGGGCCAATTGTCGCCCAGGTAAACCATGGCGCCGGAGTGAGCATGGCCGCCGCCTGTTTTGGAGTGCTCGCCCTGGCCCCCGCGCGACGAATACCAGGCGCCGCCGGCCCAATGGATATGGTCGGCGCAGCTTTCCATGAGTTGATACGAATACGGGTTGAAGTCCTGGCCGAACATGCGCTGGAACCGGGCCCCGGGCACGACGTGCCAGAGATGTCCGATCACGCAGTTGGTGATGAACAGCTCTCCGACCTCGTCGAAGTCGATGCCCCAGGCGTTGGTGGTGCCGTGGGCCACGGCTTCGAACGTTTGCCGCGTGGGGTGATAGCGCCAGACGCCGCAGTTGATGGCCTGCCGCCGCTCGGACGGCGTGCCGGGCTTGCCGACCAGCGAGTTCGAGAGAATGCCGTTGAGCCCGTACAGCCAGCCGTCCGGACCCCAGCAGAGGCCATTGAACACATTGTGCCTGGCCTCCAGGTCCCAGCCGTCGAGAATTACTTCCGGGGGCCCATCCGGCCGATCGTCGCCGTCGCGATCGGGAATGAACAGCAGGTTGGGAGTCGAGCAGAGCCAGACGCCGCCGTATCCCAACTCGATGCCGGAGAGGTTGCTCCCCTGGTCGAAGAACACCGTGCGCTGGTCGAACCGGCCATCACCGTCGCGGTCGTCGAAGATCAGCACGCGGTCGCGGCCCTGGGCGTCACGGCTCCAATCGGGGTACGAAAGGCACTCGACCACCCACAGCCGGCCCCGGTCGTCGAAGGCCATGGCAATCGGCTGGACCACGTCGGGCTCGCCCGCGAACAGCGTCGTCTGAAATCCCTCGGGCAGCGTCATCGACTGGGCCGCCACGTCGAGCGGCAGGGGAGCATCGTCGGCCGAGGCCGATGTCCAGTTGGCCAGGCAGGCGACGCAGGCGTGAAGACAGTGCTTCCGGGAAGGCATAGGCTGTTCTTGGTTTTCGGTTTCTGGATTTAACGGCGGGAGGGGAGCTTTTGGGGCTCGTAGGGATGGTCGCGCTTCCGGAGCACGCGGGCCTCGACGATCTTGTCGGGCTGGCCGCCCGCATCGCTTCGGCGCAGCTCGTCGACCACCTCCATGCCCGTGATCACCTGCCCGAAGACCGTGTGCTTGCCGTCGAGGTGCGGCGTGGGCTTGAACGTGATGAAGAACTGCGAGCCGCCCGTGTCCTTGCCCGCGTGGGCCATGCTCAGGCTGCCGCGGGCGTGCTGGCGTGCGTCCGGGCGGTAGCACTCGCAGGCGATTGCATAGCCTGGCCCGCCGGTGCCGGTGCCCTTGGGGCATCCCCCCTGGGCCATGAAGTTTTCGATCACACGGTGAAACTTGAGACCGTCATAGAATCCCTGCTCGACCAGGTTGATGAAGTTGGCCACCGTGCCCGGCGCCTGGTCCTCAAACAACTCGATCACCACGTCGCCCTGCGACGTCTGGAGCGACACTTGCGGCAGGTCGTTCTCGGCCATGGGAATGCCTCCTTTCAATGCACAACGGGCCGCGATTGGATTGCACCCACTCGCGGCCTGGTTTGCTTCCTCGCTACTCGAATCGCCGAATCAGAGCGAGTAACCTTCGCGGTAGGTCGTCTTGATGATCGGCTCGACCTCGGGGGCGTTGGTGGCCTTGAGGTTCTTGGCGTCCCACTCGATCTTCTTGCCCGAGGCCCAAACGGCCAGGTTGCCCAAGAGCACGGTCTCGGTGAGCGGGCCGGCGTAGTCGGGGAAGTTCGACGCGGCCGGCGAGCCGCCCTTGATGGCTGCCACCCACTCGGCGAAGTGGGCCGACTCGCCGTCCAGAGGCTGAACAAAGTCGACCTCGGGTTCGTCGACGTCGCCAAGCAGGTAGTATTCGGCGCCGTAGTCGTCCGGCGTGTAGAGCTTGCCTTTGTCGCCGATCACCACACAGCCGCTAGCTTCCGGATCCTTGCCGTCGAGAACCGCCTTGTCGGGGAGGTGGCCACCGTCGTACCAGGTGAGGCTCAGAGCGGGCCGCTTGGCGTTGGCGGCGAACTCGAAACGGATGATCGACTTACTGGGGTAGCTGTCCTTGTTGTGGCCGGTGGTCTCGGCGACCACCGAGACGGGGTCGCGCAGGTCGAGGGCCTTGAAAGGCATGTTCATGGTGTGGCAGGCCATGTCGCCCAATGCGCCGGTGCCGAAATCCCACCAACCCCGCCAGGAAAACGTGTGATAGCCAACGGCGTATGGGCGGTAGGGGGCCGGTCCCAGCCATTCATCCCAGTGCAGGTAAGAAGGCGCCGGCTTCTCCGGTTCGCGTTCGCCCCCCTGTGCCCATTTGGGCCGGTCGGTCCAGACGTGGACCTCCTTAACCGTGCCCAGGGCGCCAGCCTGAATGACGGCCGCCGCCTTGCGCAAGCCCCTCGTGGCCGTCCCCTGGTTGCCCATTTGCGTCGCCACCTGCTTCTCCCGGGCGATTTGGGCCAGCGTGCGAGCCTCGAACAGCGAGTGCGTGAGCGGCTTTTGACAGAAGCAGTGCTTGCCCATCCGCATGGCCATGGCGGCCGCCACGGCGTGCGTGTGGTCCGGCGTGCTCACGGTGACGGCGTCGATCCGATCGCCCATTTCATCGAGCATTTTGCGGAAATCGAAGTACTTCTTCGCGTCGGGGAACTTGATTGCCGCCGCGTCGAGTTTTTGTTCGTCGACGTCGCAAATGGCGACCACGTCGCCAAATCTGCCGGCGTCTTCCGAGTCGCTGGACCCCTTGCCTGCAACGCCGATGCAGGCAAACCGGATCCGTTCATTGGGCGAATCCGATTCGTCGGCCCTGAGGCCCCCGGCAACCCAAAACCCCACGCCCGTCGCGGCGGTAGCTTGCAGGAAATGGCGACGACTGGTTTGTTGCGGCATAGCAAGGAGCTCCTTGACTGTTTCCATGAAGAACTCGGTCCACTTCAGTCATCTACCATACCGCAAGGCCATCTTCGCCACAAAGGTTTTTTCGGTTCCCGGCGGGTCGGGGGGCGCGGTAACCAGTTTGCCCTGCGCCGGCAGGGGGATTACCTTGAAGGTTTCCTGCCCCGGCCAGCGCCGGCGATCGGTACCAAAAGGTGGAGCATCCATGCCGCGAGCGATATTCTGTTTGATCCTGGCGGTCCTTTCGGCGACCCCGGCCGCGGCC